>SOEU01000022.1 GCA_021646415.1 Candidatus Brocadia sp. | reverse complement strand
CAAATCGGGAATGTAAATGCCAGCAATATCGGTACGACCGGTTTCAACAGCTGGCACGAGGCCTGTTCCAGGGATAACGAGCAGGTTGATCAGCTTTGCCAGCTCTGGGCTCTCCGCGTATTTGCGGGGCAAGCAAAAAGAGCATTTTTTGGCGCTCTATCTCAATGCCCGCAAGCAGTTGGTTCATAAAGAGACTATCTCCATTGGGACGCTAACAGAAACCCTGGCGTATCCGCGCGAGGTCTTTGAGCCGGCTATTCGTCACCTTGCATCCTCAGTTATCCTTGCGCATAACCATCCGTCAAAAAACATGGAGGTGTCAGAGGCAGACATGAAACTCACAGAAAAACTGATTCAATCAGGAACCATTCTTGATATTGAAGTGCTGGATCATATTATTACCGACAACGGCTATATCAGTTTTAAGGAGAAAGGAGTACTTTTTAGATAAAAACTATGCCACAGCTTGAAAACATTGAAGCAATAGAAAAAAGGCTCTGGAGCGCCGCGGATACCCTCAGGGCTAACTCCAATTACGCCAGCAATGAATATTTTATGCCGGTGATGGGTCTGGTATTTTTGCGTCATGCCTACAGCCGGTATCTGGTGGTAAAAGATGACATTGAAGCCAGTTTGCCGACCAAAAGGCCCCAGGGGCTTACCCTTGTACGGCATGTCGATATGGATGCTGCCACCCAATTCTTCATGAAACGCATTACCAGAACCGTTGACAGAACCTTTGCCGCCTTGTTCCTTATATCGTTTCAGCCACTTAGAAAGCCAAAATCTACTTCTTTGTACCATCCCGAGTATCTTATTGAAGCCGTAACCTTCTTCATACAACTGAATCGCCTTACACCGCTTCTCATATTCTTTTTGATCCTTCACCGCCGATTTCTCCTTCCAAAAGTTTTTGGAAGAAGTCTAGACGATTCTTACCGAGTTTTCGATGTTATGATATTTTTTAAGTTATCGATGTTATGACATAAACCCCGTAATCACCAACGATCGGTTTCATGAGTTGTGTCTGGTCAACTGTATCTTTTGAATCAGACTCCAGGATTAATGTCTTCTTGCTTTACACCGATAGCCGTGGCAACCTTCTCCAGGTTTTCTGCCTCGGCGACTGCATCAAAAACCTTTCCCCCAGCTAAAATAAGTTTACTTCCCGGTATTTCATTGTGGAGCCTTACGCCTTCTATCAGACGAACTAACGACGCATCAGAGATCTTGCTGGTAACAGGAATGTTTGGGTCGGAAGTGTGTCCTCCGCCCAAAACAACGATCCACTTTACTGAAGATATAAGGTCGCTGCCGGGTGTATCAGATGTTGCAGTTATGCCAAGTGGTAGATAATGATGCTCTAACGGTCTTAAAAGTATGTTTGGAATACCCCTGTAACTCAGGATTGCAAATAACAGTACTCCAACTGTAACGATAAATTTTCCAATCCTTTGTTTTCGGGAAAACAAAAGTAGAAATAATCCCACAATCAATATTCCCTGGCATAAAGGAACAGGACATAATAATTGTGCAATAATCTTTTTTAAGACAAACATTTCTTACCAATTATCAAGGTTGAATTGGATTCTAAATCTATCCTCTTTATATCCTTAAAGCCGCTCTTTACAAGCCATTCCCGATATTCAGACTCACTGTATGATGCCCCCTCCTGTGTACCAATGAGCATGTTAAGGCTGAAGAGGGCTGCAAATTGTGGATGTGTCCTGGTTTCGTCCAGCACAAATTCATGAATAATAACCTGACCGCCTTCTCTTAAGGCATCCCAGCATTTCCTGAGGATCATAGTGTTGTTTGCGGGATTGTATATATGTAAAAGGTTTGAGGCAAGGATCGCATCGTAGGTATTTTCCCCAAAGGTGTCCCCCAGGCAATTGCCCGCTTGTGTGCTAACACGGTCTTCCATATCTGCTGCCGTAATAAATTCCCGGGTGAGTTTGATCACGTGTCCTAGATCAAAGACAACGGCATGCAGATGCGGATTAGCCTTTGCAAGTGCAATGGCGTAAGTGCCGGGGCCACCGGCGATATCAAGCAGCTTCTTTGATCTTTTTAGATCAATTTTCCTGCAAAGTTCCTCAGCTTTTACAGAGGCTATATTATGCATTGCCGTAATAAAGTCCCTGAGGTCATGCGAGTCGACTTCTTCAGGCAAGTCCTTCAATGAAACAGGCTTCCCTGTTTCGATGGTTTCCCGAAGCATTGCCCAGTTGTCCGTCATGTTATGGAAATGGTGGATAAAATCTCCTAGATAATGTGGCTTTCCTTTGATCAGGTAAGGATCCGATAGGTGAGAATTTTTGTAAGAGTTTTCCTCTTTGGCCAGTATTTCAAGGGAAACGAGTGCGTTGAGGAGCATCTCGGTTGCCCGTTCATTGGTATGGATGGCCTGAGAAATTTCTTTGGCGGTAAGCCTGCCCTTGTTAATAAGCGTAAATATGTCAAATTCGACAGCCGTAAAGAGTATCTGGGATTTCCAGTAACCACAACTGAGTTGCAAGAGGTAATCAACATCTGAATAGTTCGGATGGGTCATTGTCGTATGAAATATCCTTTATCGTATTACTGTATAAAAACTTCTTTTTTTTAAGTCTTTTGGCAATAATCTCATTTGTTTACCCGGCAGGCAGTAGGCAGTTGCCAGTACGCAAAAGTGGTGAACTTTACCGCCAACTGCCTACTGTCTACTGCCTCTTTTTGATTGCATATCCGCTGGGCTAGACGGTAAGGTACCTGGTTATCCCTGGTTTAAAGCAAACGGGTTCGATCCCAAAGTGTTCGAAAAATGGTTTTTCGTCACAGGTATTACCCTCCAGTAACATAATAATTTGCTCTTTTGTAATGGGGAAGGAGGGTAACCAATCAAGCATTTCTGCTGTCAGGTTCATGATGAATACAGGGATGTGTAGCTTGTGCGGTGGTACACAGAGGACGTCACCAATGATATCAATGATTCGATTAAACTCAATCTTTTCTGGCCCGCCCACATTAAAAGTCTTGCCAATGGCATCTTTTTGTTCTATCGATTTGATAAAGCCCATCGAAACATTTTCCACTGCCACGGGTTGCATCTTATATCTTCCGTTGCCTATTACGGGCACAAATTGTTGGGTTTTTAGCATACCAGCAAACAGATTGACAAATTTATCTCCTGGCCCAAATATAATTGATGGACGAAAGATCGTGTAGTCAAGCCCACTGTTCCTTGCAAATTCTTCCGCACGAAACTTGGTTTGTTGATATTGGGTCTTGCCGTCCGGACGTGCCCCCAGTGCGCTCATCTGGATGAATCGCCTAACCCCCTGTTCTCGGGCTGCCCTGACAAGATTTGCCGTCCCCTCGTAATGCAATCTTTCAAAGGTAATCCCCTTTCCGGGGAACTCTCTGATAATTCCAACGAGGTTAATAACAGCATCACATCCGGCTAATTTGCCAATTAAACTGCTTGCATCTGTAATATCACCTTGTACACTCTCAACATCTTTGTAATGCGCAAGCTTTTGTTCGGAATCCTGTCGAACGATGCATCTGACCTGATATTTATTTTCGAGCAAATTCTGAAGTATTTGTTTTCCAACAAAACCTGTACTACCTGTTAAAAATATCTTCATTGTCTATTATTCCTTAATCTGGATAAAGCAAACCCAAACGAGTTTTTACAATAAAATTTAAATTCCAAATTCAAATCTCAAATAATTTCCAAATTTCAGTTCCTGAACTCTTGAGATTGTCAGAAGCAAGTTCTGCAGGAATGGATTTTCGAAATTTCAAACACCTTATGTATCACAGTCATTAGGAATTTGTTCATTCGAATTCATTCGATATTTGGCACTTTCCCTTCCTGATGGGAGGGAGTAACACTTTTACCTAAAAACAGTCTCATTTCTTTAAAAACAACATCGCCTTTATCCTTGATGTACCTAACGTCCGGAAGTGACTGAAGAAAAATATGTCCATACTTTTTGGTAACTACTCTGCGATCAAAGATTACCACAACCCCCTTGTCCTCGCAACTGCGTATAAGCCTTCCAAAGCCCTGTTTAAATTTAATTACTGCCATCGGTAAGGAATAATTGTAAAAGGCATCACCACCAGCCCTTTCAATGGCCTCCGCCCGTGCCTCAATAATAGGTTGCGTAGGCACCTTAAAGGGTAATCGGGTAAGAATGACACATTCCAGTGCATCACCCTTGACATCGATCCCCTCCCAAAAACTGTCCGTGGCGAAGAGCACTGACGTCTTGTCCTTCTTAAAGGTTTCTAGAAGGTTGTGACGGTTATCCATCCCCTGTTTCAAACAGGTATAACCGAGATGTGTAACCTGCGGTTCTAGCCTTCGGTAGAGGTTATCAAGAAGACTGTAAGATGTAAACAGGATTAATGCGCGTCCTTCTGAAATTTCTACGGTCTTCAAGATATTCTCTTCGAGGGTCGAAACATAACTCGGCTTGTCAGGTTCTGAAATGTCCGTGGGGATGCCAATCATAGATTGTCTCTTGTAGTCAAATGGAGAATCTAAGATTAATTCGGACAAGCGGTCTTCTGGAATTTGATGCAAACCAATACTGTCTTTAAAGAATTTAAAAGTCCTGCTGATCGCCAGGGTGGCCGATGTCAGTAATATCGAGGTATAATTATCATACAGGCATGCCTTCAAATCATGAGAAATAGAGAGTGGCGCTGCGCAAAACCGAATAACAGGCCCCCCTCCGTACTTTTTGATTTCCATCCATTTGCAAATCTTTTCGTCCCCCGTAATGAAAGAAGCAAGATCGCTTGCTACCAATTTCAGACGCGTCTTGCAGGATACAATATCTATCAGCACGGATGAAAGGATATCCTGTGACTTCCTGGAGAGTTCTCCGAACTCATCTAACAGCGCTCTTAATAATGAGACGAATTTAAGAATGCCCACGCTTAATGTCTTGAGCCCGGCCTCTATAACATCTTGCCACAGGGCGGTAGAAATCAGGCTTTCCGTGATACGTAATTTGGTCTCATTTTCTTTAGGATCCTCTCTGTGAAAATTTTTATTTCTCGTATACACGCTTATTGCCCTGGAGATGTTTTCAAAGATTTCTTGAACAGTATCATAGAGATGCTGCCTTGCCTCCAGGATTTCTGTATTGATTCTGTCGTTAATTTCCGCGGCAATAGACTTGTCGTGAATCGAACTCATTTCTTTGAGTTTGCTTTTAAGGTACTGCAAAAGGCCTTTTCTACTATCCTTTATGTTGATCAATCTTCCCAAAAGCTTTATTATTCGTAGCCTCGAGATTGTACAGCTCAGATTCGCTGTTGCCACATCTTCAAGGTGGTGTGCCTCGTCAATAATGATTTTCTTAAAGGGTGGCAGGATGGCTACCGTGTCGTAACCCTTTGTTTCCTTACGTACGATCAAATCAGCCATCAGGAGATAATGATTTACTACCAACACATCGGCGCTGGCCGCTTTTCTCCGGGCAATATAAAAAAAGCACTCATCATAAAACCGGCACTTTAATCGTGTGCACTGATCGGCCTCTGACTGTATTGCTTCCCAGACGTCGTCCTGTGGCACAAAATTGAGGTCTGCCTTGCTCCCATCCCGTGTCTTTGTTGTCCACTCTAACAGGTCGTTCAGTTGCTGCCGATCTTTGTCCTCAACCAATGTGCCGCCCTCAGAACGTAAAGTATACACCTTCCTCAGGCATAGGTAATTATTCCTGCCTTTCACCAACACACTCTTAAAATTGAGCCCGCAACATTTCTTGAGGACAGGGATGTCCTTTTCAATTAACTGTTCCTGAAGGTTTATTGTATGGGTAGAAACTACTACACGTTCCTGATTTTTTATACTCCAGAAAACGGCGGGGACAAGATATGCCAGGGATTTTCCCGTCCCTGTCCCCGCCTCAATCACGGCAATCTTGTCTGCATTAAAGGCATCAACTACCGACTTCAGCATCTCAACCTGGGGTTTGCGATATTCGTATTGAGATAAGTGTTGTGCGAAATTTCCTCCGGGCTGGAATTGTGCGGATAATTCTTTGAAGTTTAGCTGCTCACATACCCGCTCTTTCCTGACCTTTACCACCGGGTACAGATATTCTGCGCTGTTATCCACGATATAGCATCCCACCCCGAGTGATCCCATGTAGGATGCAATTTCAATGTCCGCATCGGAGGGAGCCAGGATACCGTCCGGATGATTGTGGATAATAACGTCCCCATATTTTGCCTCTTTGATGATAGCAGGCACAGCACCTCTGTTTCCCATGGCGTAAACATCCACATCGGTCACCAGATGCTCATCGTTCAGTCTGCCGACCAGAAATACCTCGTTTCCACCCGTCTTTTCAATGGCGTCACGGATAGATGAGATAGCATCAGGCGTTATAAATTCCCTGGCTAACCATTTAGTCGTTTTCATGACTCAAGTATAAAACAAAATATGCATATTATACAATTAAAAACAGGTTTATTTGACCACCAGGCACAAAGACACAATAATTGAAGAACGATTTTTCTGACATCATTTGTTCATTAAAGCTATCAGATTGTTAATCCCTTTGCGTCTGGTATCCTGGTGTCAAGATAATCACCTTTTGTTTTATCGCTTGACTCTTTTTCATGTTTGCATATAATAAATTTTTCTTTAATCTCTGAAAGGAAATAATACCATGAAAAAAAATTATCTGTTTACGCCCGGTCCAACAATGGTGCCATCTGAGGTCGCATTGGCCGAGGCGCAACCCATGATCCATCACAGGACACCACAGTTTTCACAAATCTTTTACGAGCTAAGTGAAGATTTAAAGTACTTATTCCAGACAAAGACAGGCGAGGTCTTTACTCTCATGTCATCGGGAACAGGCGCCATGGAGTCCTGTGTTGCGAATGTCTTGTCAAAAGGTAATAAGGCGCTGGTGGTGGTCAGCGGAAAATTCGGTGAGCGCTGGGCAGAGTTGTGTAAGTGTTTTGGCATTGAGACTATTACGATTGATGTTGAAAATGGCAAGTCCGTGAATCCGGCTGACATTGAGGCAGCACTCAAAAAGACACCGGGAATTTCCGCAGTATTTACAACCCAATGTGAGACCTCTACGGGTGTGGTACATGATATAAAGGCCATTTCGTCCATCGTGAAGAAATATGGGGCACTCATGGTCGTTGATTCCATTACGGGGATCGGTGTCCATGAATTTTTCATGGACGAATGGAATATTGATGTTGCTATTACTGGTTCTCAGAAGGGGTGCATGATGCCGCCTGGCCTGGCCTTTGTTTGTGTCAACAGCAGCGCCTGGGGTGTTATTGATAAGGCTGATTTGCCCAGATATTATTGGGATTTCAGGAAGATGCGAAAAGAGCTTAAGAACAAAACGACCCCTTTTACTCCGGCGGTTTCTCTGGTTCTGGCGATGAAGACAGCCATGGATATGATTAAAAAGGAAGGGATTGAGAATGTGTGGAAGAGGCACGCCCGCCTTGCCAATGCCACGAGGGAAGGCGCAAAGGCGCTTGGCCTGGAACTCTTTGCCGGCGAATATTCAAGCAATGTGCTGACCGCAATTAAGGCGCCCAAAGGGGTGGATGTTGATAAGATTATCAAAAAACTCCGGGATGAAACAGGGATAACCTTTACCGGTGGACAAGACGAATTGAAAGGAAAAATTATCAGGATTGGCCACATGGGTTATGTAAATGATTTCGACATCATTGTTGCCATTGCTGCGCTTGAAAAAGGATTTTACGAAGCTGGATATGCCCTGGCATTAGGGAAAGGGATCTCTGCGGTACAATCGTTACTGGTGGGCAAGAAATAACAAGATACTGTCTAATCGTTGGTGTTTCCGTAAGAAGCCGACCCCAGTTGGCGACTGTGTTTTTTGTACACCGTTATGGATTGCCGGTTGTCTTCAGGAGGTGGTTCCTGCCGTGATGTGCTATAATTCTTTGATGCTTATTGAATTTCCTCAGCAAGCCGACATAAGCAGTAAGATCTTGGGCAGTATAAGTGTGGCAAATTGTTGTTTTGCTGAGCCAACTCAATACCATTCTTTATAATTACGCCTTGACAAACCTTTTGCCAGAGAGCTGCTTTACCAGTTTCTTTATTTCGAGGATCATGAGGGTGCTCGAGACGACTGAGGTGGGGAGCCTGGCGATGCGTATAATTTCATCTATGTCTTTCGGGCTGCTGGATAAGAGTGAGAATATCTTTTTTTCCTGAGAGTTCAGCGACAGGCTTCTCGGGTCGTTTGTTGCAGACTCATCGGATGTCCTCAGGGTTTCTGCCAGTGGTCCTAGCTCCTGAATGATATCGGTAATATCCTCGACGAGTTTTGCGCCTTCCTTGATGAGTTTGTGTGTGCCCCGGCTGTAAATGTTGTCAATATTGCCTGGAATGGCAAAGACCTCTTTCCCCTGTTCCAGTGCCCATTGTGCGGTTATCAGAGAACCGCTGTTCAGCGCTGATTCAACCACAAGCACCCCCAGCGACAAGCCGCTTATCAGCCTGTTTCTCGGCGGGAAATTGCGAAAGTCTGGCGGTGTATTCATGGGAAACTCAGATACCAGAGCGCCGTGCCGGGCGATTTGTTCTGCCAGTTCGATATTTTCCCGGGGGTAAATAACCCCAAGACCACAGCCGAGCACGGCAATGGTACGTCCGTTGGATTTAATGGCGCCGCGGTGTGCAGCCGCATCTATCCCCCGTGCCATACCGCTTACAATACAAAGTCCCTTCTGGGCAAGGAGCCGGCTAAAGCGCTCTGCCTGCGAGAGACCATAATAGGTGCAACGTCGCGCACCTACAACAGCGAGGGCAAGGATGTCCATTTCAAGGATATTACCCTTTACGTAAAGGACAAGTGGCGGGTCGTAGATGGTCTTGAGGTGTTTCGGATACTGTTCGCTCGTGTAAGGCAGGATCTGAACGTCCTTTTCTTTGGCCAGATTCATTTCATTTGAAATGTCAATGTTTTTGGATTCCTCGACGATGGCGTTTGCTAACTTTGGACCGATGCCCGGTACTGCCTCTAATTCTGATTTGGTGGCACTGAGGATGGCCTCCGAAGAGCCGAACCTTTCTAAAAGTGTTTTGTATGTTCGTATCCCAATCCCCTTCGTCATGTTCAGACGTAAGAGGGCCTCAAATTCTGTCAATGTAGTTTCCTTAAAGTAGATCTTCGGCGGCTTTTATAACAGTAGTGGCAAGGCGCGCCTTGCCACTACATAGGTGATTTAAAAATTTCGTAATAGTTTAGTTTTTTGAAAATTTATGTTCCTAATATGTCACCAAAATACAAATCTTGTTAAAAACACGGTTTAGGAAAACACTGGTATAAATGCCTGAAGGGCAGAAAGTGTATAGCCAGGGGTATAAGCCCCTGGACAAAAAACTTTTTTCAAAAAAGCTAAATTGATACAAAATTTCTAAACAATACATTAAAGAGGCTTATTCAATACGAGGTATAAAATTTCCTCGGTTACCCGATCCGATATAATAACCTCACCTATTTTTATGGGTAGTATAAAACGCAGCCTGCCGGAAATAACCTTTTTATCGGTGTACAGTGCTTTTACAATATCCTCGGATTTTAATCCTGTATGAAGCGGCAATCCCAATCGTTGTATTAATGAAAGTTGTCGTTCCAGTACCACATGATCTGTCAATCCCATTTCAATGGCAATCCTCGTGGCGTAAAGCATGCCAATGGCTACTGCCTCCCCATGTCTGTATTTTTTGTAGTCGGTGACCGTTTCGATGGCATGGCCAATGGTATGTCCGTAGTTTAATATGGCGCGCAGGTGTGTTTCTTTTTCGTCTTCTTCCACGACATGTGCCTTGATCTGACATGACATGGCGATAATTTTGAGAAGGGCGGTATCGTTCAATTGCAATATGTCATAAAGGGACTTTTCTATGTATTCAAATAATTCAGCGTCTCTGATGACTCCGTACTTGATAACCTCCACAAGCCCTGCTACCAGTTCTGCCGCCGGTAATGTGGAGAGTGTATCGGTATCGATAAAAACAGCCCTGGGTTGATAAAAACTCCCGATCATATTTTTCCCTTTCGGGTGGTTCACGGCTACCTTGCCTCCAATACTGCTGTCAACCTGTGCGAGGAGTGTTGTCGGTACCTGAATAAAAGGGATACCCCGCATAAACGTTGCAGCCACAAAACCGCTGATGTCACCCACCACGCCTCCGCCTAATGCAACGATAAGGGAACTCCTGTCCAGCTTATGATCGAAACATGCATCGTAAAGTGCCAGTGCTGTTTCCATGGTTTTCTGCTCTTCACCGGGTTTCAGTGGGATAAGCCTGACATCAAATTTATTCCGCACCAGACTTTCCGATACGATATTGCCGTAAACCTTTTCTATGTTTTTGTCGGTAATCAGGAGTGTCTTGCACGGTTCTTTCTCTTTAACTAGGATGTCACCAATTTTCCCGAGGATGCCTTTGTCAATGGAGATATTGTAACTATTGGAGGATAAGTTAACACGTATAGTCTTCATAAGAGTTAATAGTTGGTTCCTAAATCATCAGTATAAAGGTGCACGAGTTTGCCACAAAAGCGGAAATCCATAAAAATAAAGTAGAACAGGAGAATACTGGATTCCAGCTTTCGCAGAGCCTGCCCCGTACCTGATACGGGTAATGACAATTTTTTTTAGTCGTCAATTATAGCAAGACCTGACTCCGATCGATTCTTCTCCTATCCCTTTTCCCATTAAGGTATATTAAGGCGTTTGCCCTGAAAGCTGCCACTAAACTCGCTGACAAAAGGTGCATCGTCCGGATCTGCCGGATTCACATCAGGTGCGTAACACTTGCCGGACACCGTTAAACTGATTTCCTCAAAATTGTTAGAAAATGTTATTACATGATCGGCTATACAGTTACCCACCACTTCTCCTGGGGAGGATTCAGTTGGAGGTAAAGCTGATATGGAGAATGTCTTTGCTATAATCTCATTCTTGCCGGTCCTTTTCCATGTGCCGACATCGTTAGTAAAGACAATTCCGGCTAACGTAGTATTCTGTATCCCAAACACCGTAGTATAAGAGCCATCTTTTCCGATTTGTACGATTACTGGGGTAGGTATTCCGTCTTCATTGCCTATCGTAAAGTACGTACCAACAAATCTGTTTTTCCCTGCCTCTGACTGACGCGACACGCCCATCAGAATTATTGCCATGCTGAAAAACATGAATGACCATGATAATCTTCTGCCCTTCATAACAAATCTCCTTTTTTAATTTTTCTGCTTTCAGATTGAGAGGAGCTTCACGATTCCCCTCCTCTAAAAATTACCGTACAAAAAGAGGGCTTAATGGGTCACCCAAACTTCTCCTCAATCAAAACCATAGTTACATAATTTCTGGGAGGTCTATAGAAATGAAGCAGCCTCCAGAGATTTTCTGGTGTTATCGTTAATGCGGGTATGGACACAAAAGAGGCTGAAGGAAAGGTCGTTTTGCCAAAGGGAGGATTTCCCCTTCGAGCCTCTTATCAAATCCAGAATAAATTATTTTTCAATCTCTTCTTTGTTGTCAAAATAATAGCTAAGGGCATCAAATAACTGCGCTGGAGTTAAATTTGGATAACCATCAAGTATCTCCTCTATGCCCATGCCCGAGCGGTAGTGATTTACAATTGATGCAACGGGGATCCTTGTGCCTTTAATAACGGCTTTACCCTCATATTTGCCGGGGTCTTTTTCGATATATAGATGTTGGGTGCTTACAAACATTCTACACCTCCTTAACGGATAAAATTGTTCTCAATAATAACAAAAAGGTTCTAAGGTTGCCACACCGAAACCGAAAAAAGAGGGACTTTTTTTGTGTTGTGGTTGATGCGGGTATAGGCGTAGAGAAGACCGGAAGAAAGGTCATTGTGTATTTTCAGCAAAGATTCGGAAATTTGTCATGTGAGGAATCCGTTTTGAACTTCGTTCCCTAATAATTTATCAAAAATTCACAAGCCAAGACACTGGCCCCACTTCTTCTTAAATGTGTAACAGTTGCTTTGGGAAAAACGCCTGAAAGTTAGCACTGCTTAATGAAATCTCATGGATGTTTCTTCGATCACCCCTTTATTATAAAACAGCAAATAGCAAGACCCGGCCCCAATCGCTAGAAAAATCATAAACGGCAGCGTCGCAGAATCTTAGGCGGAATCTCCCAAAATCCTAGCTTGCCCTTGCATGGCACTGGGGTGCGAAGTGATCGTGGGTTGGCGAGAACGAATCCAATCGGCCCACCGAACCACTTCGAGGGATGCTCCTTAACGACGTCGACGAGATCGACGAAACCGATGATAGCGCTCGTAACCAAGTCTTCTGGTTCTGGTTGCGGAGACCGTCGTGGGAGCTCGGCGTCTCGCATAATCTTGCCGGAAGCATGGACAGCGAAGGTGCCTCGAAAATGAGTATTCCAAGTTCGGTTCTCGATGTTCTTGCCTGCATGGATAATCGCCCATGCCCACGGTTGCTGAATGCTGAGTGCTTTCATTGTAAGTGTGCGCGAATGACGCCTAATGTTACGGATTGATTTATTTTCTTATTCGATTCCACTTGAATCAAAATGCTTTCTTAATGCTAATTTGCTTGGCCTGCTTGCCTCGTCTATTGGTTCACGCAATGTTTTCTCATTCAATTCCCAGTAAAGAGAATCTTTTAATGTTGGATTAATGTGTATTTTCAGGGTTTCTGGATGAACTGTGATTATGTGCAGATCAAACAGCGTATGAATATCAGATCGCAGCAAGAGACCGTTCGTAACGGTATTTGTCTCTTCGCCTTGATATGGATAGATATGGGCAGATTCTAAAACGTGGACAACATCACATTCCGTAATGGCACAACGTCCCCCGTATGCATCAAGCAATGACTTTCTAAATGCAGGTTGTCCTTGTCTTAAAACAATATCGTGAAGTGTTTTTCTCCTTTCATCAACAACTATATCTGGATCAAATTCATCTTTGTTAAATATGGTTTCTGCTATTTCCGACATTATTCTTTGATCATCAATGGGTTTGCAGTCGGAACATTCAGTTATATGGGTGATTCCATTTTGTGTTGCCCAATTATGAATTTCTTTCAAATTCTGTGAACAAACTTTCATTTGTTTTCCTAGATCGCCAGGTTGACCCGCCTGCCATTCTGTATTTCCAAGATGAGCACATATGGATCGATGAATCATTCCAGATGATTTTGATTTCACATTTAAAAGAAATCCTTCAGGATTTTCTTCACGCCATTTCTGGAATTCTTCATGTGCTTTTTCGGAGATTATCTTTTGAAATTGTTTTATCATTTCTTTTGACCTTTATTTGTACGTATTCAATACTTTCACCCCTAACATTTAAGAATACAGAAAAGAAAAATAAGGGTCAGCTCATATTTGGCAATTGAAATATGAAGGTATGATAATATGGCCCTATGACCTCTTTCGATCACCCCTTTATTATAAAACAGCAAATAGCAAGACCTGCCTCCAATCGATTTTCTGTTGAAGGCAAAGTTATTTTTCGATTTTCCTTAGCTTTTTAAACAATAGCTCAAGAATCTCTCCCGCTAATTTTATGGCTCCATCAAGTTTTTTATACGCGGCGTTTACTTCAGCATCGGAAACGGCGGTTCCTATGCCAACTCGTGCTCTGGAAAATTCCTCGAACTTTTCACTTAGATGGCTATCACCTAATCCCTTTATTCTGGCTTGTATGGAAGACAGCACAAAAACATGTTCCTTATCCAAGTCAAAGTTCGGTCTGCCTTCTTTTGAATTGAATACTAGCGCATAGGTTTTCTGCATTGACTTTAAATCCTTGTCAATGAAGGAAACTACTGGATCAATCAGGTATTTCTTTTCTAGCTCTATGGCTAAGTCCAGTCTCTTGATTTTCAGATTGTTTCTATGATCAATCCACCTAAAGAACAGGTTTGCCGCTTGTGTAATACCCACCCCAGAAATAGTACCAATGAAAGTTAAAAACGCCGTTTGGTTGTTATTTATCAAATCTTCGAGCGACATTTGTCGAGATGCCCCCATGCGAAAACTAATGATAAAAGTAACCGGCGGCCACTGCGTATCGGAAAAAAATCAACCCTGCTATTCTGCCGTCCGGTTCATTGAATGGTTAGCCCAGGGGTTCCCTCACGAGTTGCTAAAATGGATGGAACCAAACTGGCTGCGGATGGTTCTTCAGTTATTAGCGCCCGTGGTAACCGCTCAGGTTTTGCCAAGTGCCATTCATGATCGTCTCCCTCGCCAGTACAATCCACGATTTCAACTGTGCTGGCCAGGACATCTGTCGGAAGGTCGCCTGGATGCCTGTGCTTAGTGCTCTCATCTTTGTCATAGCTGCTATCTCCAGCGGCGTGAGCGGACTGATATTAATTATACAGAAATAATCCCTCAATACTTATCGAATTGCGAAAAAAATTCTCTATCTCACGATAATTTATTCCTGAGCTTTCCTGAAATTTTCTGCATTGTATCAAAAGCAATCTTGGAATCAATGGTAAAAGACGAAAATGGTTGTGTGGTGTCAAGTCTTGTTTTTTTGCTGTTTTTTATGATGTGGCTATTACTTCAACAGTATTTTTTCTATCTCATACAATACTTCTTTCAGAGAAGCCTCTTTTGGGGCTGCTACCTTGTTATTACCCACATGTTTGTGATGTGGAAATGTTTCAATATTTCTATAATGGGGAACGATGTCTATACCTGCAAATTTTTAAGATTTTTTTCCAGTTTCTTTAATGTCTCTATTTCTCCTGCCCACCTGATATACTCAAAATCATTCCCTACTTCTCCAGATACATATTGTTTATAAAATGTTTCGCTATCCATCTTGAATTTTTCTTCGTAATTTCTTAGATTTTCCCTTGTTTTTTTGAGTCCAATCATAATGAGCCTTATCTCATTTTCCAATGTGCCTTTTACCAGAGTTTTTAATTCTTCAGTACCATCAGGTTTTATTTATAATTATCTTTGACATAACTATCCCCTATAGTATTGGCACGAAAATACCCCTCACCCAGACCCTCTCCCACAAGGGGCGAGGGAACTTTCCATTCCTTCGCAGAGGCTAAGGGAGGGTGATATATTTTCATGCTTTTTCGTGAGCTATTATGGCTCATGGATGTTTATCTTGTAAAATCTTCTCTTTTTAGTAAGTTGTTTACCTCCCCTTGATCGTTCGACTGATCTCGCGACGAAGTCCCATCCTTGCGAAGGAGGGGATACAGGGGTGGTTAATTTGGTTGCGGTTACGCCGCTCGAAATGTATTGAAAATAGATAAGACTTTCCAGCAGGGTGGTGATAAGAAATCCCTTTTTAAAAACAATCCTCATACAGTTCTTACTCAGCCGTCCGTTACCAACCAATAAATCGCTTGACACTTTTATTCCAGATTCGTTATCATATTGTTTTATAAATTTCATTGAATTTTATAGTTAAGGAAGAAGATTTGAGTTCTCACGTTAAGGTTCGTTTTGCGCCCAGTCCTACGGGTTACCTCCATATCGGCGGGGCACGGACGGCGCTTTTTAACTGGCTTTTTGCACGGCATAATAAGGGTGTTTTCCTATTACGGATAGAAGATACCGACCAGCAGCGCTCCACCGAAGAGGCCACACAGGCCATCCTCGATAGCATGAAATGGCTGGGGTTAGACTGGGATGAAGGTCCGTACTTCCAAAGCCAACGACTACCTATCTATAAGCAATATGCAGAGAAATTGGTGGCAGAGGGGAAGGCGTTTTACGATGTCGATGCCGAGGGGCGTAAGGCGATTCGTTTTAAGATGCAGGATGGGGTAACGGAAATTAACGACCTTATCCACGGCACCATTACCTTTGATACATCCCTTATCGAAGATTTTGTCATACTCAAGGCCGATGGCTTTCCAACCTATAATTTTGCCTGTGTCGTGGATGATGCCGAGATGGGGATTACCCATATTCTCCGGGGAGATGACCACATATCGAATACCCCCAAACAGATCGCCCTTTACAAGGCATTTGGATTTAAAGTGCCGGAATTTGCACATATCCCAATGATACTGGGGGAAGACGGGTCGAGGTTGAGCAAACGTCATGGGGCAACCTCCGTTACTGAATATCGGGACAAGGGCTATTTGCCTCATGCCCTGGTAAATTTCCTTGCCCTCCTGGGATGGTCACCTGGAAACGATGTGGAGATTATATCGATACCGGAAATGATTGAGAAGTTTACCTTAAAGCGTGCAAATAAAACGAGCGCACAATTCAACAACATAAAACTGGATTGGATGAACGGCCAATATATCAAAAATACCCCTGTTGAACAGTTAATACCTGAGGTGAGGAAATTTTTTGAAAAATCGGGTATTGATATGGCAAAAATTACTCCAGAGTGGCTGCTCGATTTCGTAAAATTGTATCACGAACGCTTCAAGACCTTCCGGGATTTGCTAGACCAGACGAGGTTCTTCTTTACCGATACGATCGAATACGATCAGGCCGCTGTAAACAAATTCCTCAAGAAGGAAGGGGTTGGTGAGTTGTTAAAAGAGGTGCACTCGGCTATTTCCCGGGTAGATGCTTTTGATAAAAAAACGCTAGAAGACTCCCTGCGGGCTTTGACCGAAAGGCTTGGTGTTGGGTTTTCCAAGCTTGCACAACCCATGAGGGTAGCCATTACGGGAAAGAGTGTGAGCGCTGGTATTTTTGAAACCATGGAGCTATTGGGAAAGGAAAAAACCCTAAAAAGGCTCGACTACGCCATAAAAAATCGGTGCGAAACATCAGAAGCAATGAGGTTTTGATTTTAAAAGCAACCACAGATTATGCAGATCCACAGATTTTTTATATCCTACAATCTGTGTTGTCTGTGCAATCTGTGGTTTTATGTTTTTGAGTTATCAGGGTTGTTTATCATATGAACGTAAGGCTTTTTGTCGCAGTTGAAATTACCGGGGAAATCAGAAAAAAATTAGCGGAATTTCAGGATAAGCTCAAAAAAGTGGATGCAGACGTCAGTTGGGTGGCTCCTGAAAATCTCCATATTACTTTAAAGTTTATTGGCGCTATTGACGAAGAAAAAATTGAGGCAGTTACTAACATAATAAAAGATTCCGTGACTCATATAAGACCGTTTGATCTTGATTACAGAGGAATAGGTACTCTCCCAACGGAGAAAAATCCACGGGTCATCTTTGCAGATGTAATTGATCCAGGTGGAGTTTTGGCAAAGATCCACGAGAGACTGGACAATCAATTAATGGCGTTGGGTGTGGAGCATGAGGATCGTAACTTTGAAGCCCACCTGACGGTGGGACGGATAAAAACGCGCAGGAATGTAAGAAAGCTTATCGAGAATCTGAATTCGTACAATGGGTTTGATTTTGGTTCAGAACATGTGTCGCAGGTGGTTTTAATGAAGAGTGACCTTTCGCCGGAGGGACCCATATATACGAAGTTACATAGTGTTGATTTAATTTAATAGGTGTGACTTTTCGTATGGGTGAATTATGATATCGAAACCAGAGGATGCAGAAAAGGAAAAACGACAGCAAGCATTAGAAAGAGCAATTTCGCAGATCGAAAAACAGTACGGGAGAGGAACGATCATGAAGCTGGGAGGCGAGACGAGGGTGGACGTTCCTACCATCTCGACCGGGGCATTATCTCTCGACATTGCGCTCGGTGTGGGGGGTATCCCGCGCGGAAGAATCGTTGAAATATTTGGCCCGGAATCCTCGGGGAAAACCACCCTGACTCTCCATATTATTGCTAACGCCCAGAAGGGGGGTGGCACTGCTGCCTTTATTGATGCCGAACATGCGCTGGACCCTGACTATGCCAGGAAATTGGGGGTAGATTTAAACAATCTCATGGTTAATCAGCCCGATACCGGGGAGCAGGCGCTTGAGATTGCGGAATTGCTGGTGAGGAGTAATGCGGTAGATATCGTCGCGATTGATTCTGTGGCAGCCCTTGTCCCCCGCGCGGAGATTGAAGGGGAAATGGGCGATGCACACGTGGGGTTGCAGGCAAGGTTGATGTCGCAGGCATTGCGCAAGTTGACTGGTTGTATTTCAAAATCTCAGACCTGTGTTGTTTTTATTAATCAGATTCGGGAGAAGATCGGTGTTATGTATGGGGGGAACCCGGAGACAACCCCGGGTGGCAGGGCGTTGAAGTTTTACTCCTCCGTGCGTATCGATATCCGGAGAATCGGGAGCATAAAAGACGGTGACGTGACCATCGGGAATAGGGTTCGCGCTACCATCGCCAAAAATAAGGTCGCGGCACCGTTTAAAAGGGCGGAGTTTGATATCCTGTATAACACGGGCATATCGCGTGCCGGAGATATTATTGACCTTGGGGTCGAACATCAAATTATCGACAAGTCCGGTACCTGGTTTTCCTATGGTGAAATCCGGTTGGGGCAGGGCAGGGAAAATTCCAGGCAGTTTGTCGAAGGAAAGCCTGAATTGATGAAGGAAATTGAGCATGCTATCCTAAAAAAGATAAAACCGGAATTGATTACAGAAAAACCCCCTGAAAAAGCTTCCGAAAAGACGAAGGCAGAATCTGCCTCTAAAAAGGGTGAAAAGTAATTTAATTGTATGAAGACAAACGAGATTCGTAATAAATTTCTGAAATTTTTTGAAAAAAAGTCTCATGTAATCTGGCCCAGCGACTCATTGGTTCCGCAGAATGACCCGACACTTCTCTTTACCGGCGCGGGGATGAATCAGTTTAAAGATATGTTTTTGGGCAAAGGAAATTTAAACTTTAAAAAGGCAACTACCTGTCAGAAATGTCTCCGTACCGGGGATATTGATAATGTAGGTAAAACTGCTTCCCATCATACTTTTTTTGAGATGCTGGGGAATTTTTCCTTTGGAGATTATTTTAAGAAAGAAACGATTGAATGGGCATGGGAATTCCTGGTTCAGGAGTTAAAAATCGCAGAGGATCGTCTGTGTGTAAGCGTTTATAAAGACGATCAGGAGTCATACGAAATTTGGGAAAAACACATTGGTGTCCCCCGGTCAAAGATTTATCAATACGGTGAAAAGGACAACTTTTGGCCAGCAAACGCACCGCACTTGGGTCCTAATGGACCTTGTGGCCCATGTTCTGAGATATTTTTCGACCAGGGAGAAAAAATCGGTTGTGGGCGAAAAGAATGTGAGCCTGCCTGCGATTGTGACCGGTTCGTAGAAATATGGAACCTTGTATTCACACAATACGACCGCACAGAAGGAGGCAAGCTGGTACCTTTACCAAACAGAAACGTAGATACGGGTATGGGGCTGGAAAGAATGGCGCGTGTCATGCAAGGGGTACAAACCAACTTCGATATCGATATCTTCAGTCCTATTATCAAATCCCTGGAAGAAATCACACAGTTAAAATATAACGGACAACAAGGGTATGCCGTACTCATGCGCCGCATTGCTGATCATGTGAAGGCGTGTGTGTTTTGTATTTCTGACGGCGTCCTGCCTAGCAACGAAGGGCGTGGATATGTCGAGAGGCGGTTGTTGCGGCGCGCTATAAGGGATGGTACACAACTGGGTATAAAAGACTGCTTTTTGTACAAACTGGTACCAATTGTAAGCAATGTGATGCAGGAACATTATCCCGATATTAAGCAGCGCAGAGAGAATATTGCCCGGATTGTGAAAAGTGAAGAAGAGAAATTTCATGAGACCCTGGAACAGGGAACGACCAGACTGAAAGAACTCATGGACGCTTTGCAAAGGAACAACCAAAAAATCCTTTCTGGTCAGGAAGCCTTTAAATTGTACGACACCTATGGTTTTCCTTTAGATATGACTGAATCGATTCTCGGTGAGAAAGGATTCGTAGTGGATAAGGATGGCTTTGAGAACGAACTCAAAAGGCAGCGGTTGCAGGCAAGGACATCGTCTCAAATGACAGGCCAGGTCTTTGACACTGGTCCGCTGAGCAAGATTAAAGATATTTCGAAAGGTACGGAATTTCTTGGCTATGAGAAATGCGAATGTGAAGGAAGGGTAGTTGCCATTATCCAGGGTGACCAACTTGTTGATGCGGTCACAGCCGGAAGTGAAGTTACGGTGATTTTGGACCGAACACCATTTTACGGTGAATCGGGTGGACAAGTTGGTGATACAGGTGTTTTTGAAGCAGGAGGGAATCACATCCGTATTACCGATACAAAGAAGAATAATGAGTTTGTTCTGCACATAGGAAAGGTGACAAAAGGGGAACTCAGGACGGGTAGTTTGGTTCATGCCAGAATTGATGTCCAGCGAAGGAATTCCATTCGGAGGAACCACTCGACAACGCATATACTCCATTATGTCTTGCGAAAAGTGATCGGCCAGCACGCAGAACAGTCTGGTTCCCTGGTAGCCCCCGACCGCCTTCGCTTTGATTTTCACCATTTCTCCGGGTTGACAAGAGAAGAAATAGTACGGGTCGAAGATATGGTCAATGAGATAATTTTGGAGAATGTACCTGTGTCGGTAAAAGAATTACCTATCCAGGAGGCAAGGAATGCCGGTGCTATGGCCCTGTTTGGGGAAAAATATGGAGAACTTGTCAGGATGGCTTCTGTTGGTGATTTCAGCAAAGAGTTGTGCGGTGGGACACATGTAAATTATTCAGGGGAAATTGGATTGTTTAGAATCGTTGGTGAATCCTCCGTTGCGGCAGGAATCAGGCGTATTGAAGCAATTACAGGCATAGCTGCATTACACAGGGGTAGGGAAAAAGAAAGAGTTATTCAGGATATGTGTAGTATCCTGAATACCAATGAGGATAAGTTGCTGACAAAAGCGCAGGAATTGTTACACGAATTAAAGAATCTTCAAAAAGAGCTCCACAAGGTCAAACAAAAAGAGATACATGGCAAGGTTGAATCTTTTTTTGAAAACGCCAAAGAAGTTTCAGGGGTAAAAATTATTACAAGGAAAATAGAGGATGCAACCATAGACGATTTGAGAAAAACGGTGGATATATTAATGAGATCTGCCAAGGAGATGGCTATCGTACTGGGTGCCACACAAAATGGCCGTGTAACGATAGTTGCCGCCATGAGTCCTCTTTTGGTCAAGCGCGGTTTACACGCAGGGAATATCTCAAGGGAGGTGGCAAAGATAGTCGGTGGTGGAGGGGGAGGCAGACCTGATATGGCTCAGGCTGGCGGGCAATATGTGGAAAAATTAGATGAGGCGCTGGGCTTTGCAGTAGAGTTGATAAGCAAAAAAATACTCAATGGTGTTGACGCGTAATAGAACAAAAAGTACTGGCAGGTTAATTGTGAATGTCTATACGCTTCGCCACCTCTAAGTTTTCGCTTGACAATGAAGGTGTCTCTCTATAGAATTTTTGGTTTGAAAGTGATGTGTATATAATATATTATGGAATACTAATTGAAACAAAATAATATATTTACATCAGAAAGTAGAAGCAGTTTATGATGGAATACCAAGATGCCGGCCTTAAAAAAATGCTTCCGGTATTTTGCGTTTTCGATACACCTTTTTGTGAAATTTATATGGAACTTTTATAGAGGTGATAAATGCCTAATCCAAAGAGGAGGTTTTCAAACTCAAGAACTCGCAAAAGACGTACGCACGACAAGTTAACCCCGCCTGTTATTCCCCTTGCTGAAAACATAGGGAAAGGCACCGGTGTACGCTCAAAGCGTTATATTTGCTCACATTGCAAGCAGGTAAACCAACCCCACACGGTTTGTCACAACTGCGGCTATTACCGAGGTAAGCAAGTTATTTCTGTAGGAAAGTAGGTCTATGAGAGTTGCGGTAGATGCAATGGGCGGGGATAAGGCTCCTCACGAGGTTGTTAAGGGGTCGGTCCTTGCCGCACAGCAATTTCCGGATAGCGAGATTTTATTGGTCGGCGATGAAAAAGCGATACGCCACGAACTAGGCTCTTGCGGAATAACCCCGAAGAATATTACCATTCATCATGCATCTCAAGTAGTTGATATGGATGACCCTGCGACTTATTCCATACGTCAAAAGGTTAATTCATCAATTACACGAAGCGTCAAACTTGTTGCGAATGGAGAAGCTGCAGCCGTAGTTAGTGCAGGGCACACGGGTGCGACGGTTGCTGCATCGGCAATGCATTTGCGAACTCTTAAAGGGGTACGCCGCCCTGGTATTGCAGCTCCCTTTCCGACACGGCTTGGTACATGTCTGGTTATTGACGTGGGAGCAAATATTGCCTGTAAACCAATACATCTCTACCAATATGGTGTGATGGCAGCGATATTTAGTAAATATATCTTCGGTATCAAAGATCCGCGGGTAGGACTTCTGAATATCGGTGAAGAGAACGCAAAGGGGAATGATCTTGCGAAAGAAACGTTTATCCTTCTTTCCAATTCACAGTTAAATTTTGTGGGAAATGTAGAAGGTCGTGAAATATTTGATGGTAAGGCCGACATTGTTGTTTGCGAAGGATTTGTGGGAAATGTTCTGTTGAAATTCGGGGAAGGGCTTTCCATGAGCCTTCTATCGACGATTAAAGCAGAAGCAATGAAGAGCTTCTGGACGAAGTTGGGTTTATTTTTGTGCAAACCAGCCTTTGGTCCATTGAGGGCTAAAATGGACTTTACCGAATACGGCGGTGTTCCTTTGCTGGGTGTTAATGGTGTTTGTATTATATGCCATGGCAGGTCTGATTCCAAGGCTATCCAAAATGCCGTAAGAGTTGCATTGCAGTTATCAAAAAACAAAGTCAACGAGCATATTGTTTCCGAACTGGAAAAGGCCAATGCACCTGTGGCAAGTGTTACGTAACCGATTAGCCTCCAATTAACCTCCTCTGGGTAATTAAGAACTCACATGCAACAAAATCAAAGGGCATCTATTACAGGTATAGGATCCTATCTGCCAGGTAAGGTTTTGACCAATTATGATTTAGAAAAAATGGTTGATACCAGCGACGACTGGATTATCCAACGGACAGGTATTAGAGAACGCCGTATCGTTGAAAATGGTCAAATAACGTCTGATCTTGCTACCCAGGCATCCTTACGAGCAATGGAGGATGCCGGAGTTTCTCCCGAAGATTTAGACATGATTATCACATCGACAATTACACCCGATCATATCTTTCCTGCGACATCGTGTTATATACAACAGAAAATAGGGGCAAGCAGGGCTAGCGCTTTTGATATATTGGCGGCATGCGCCGGATTTATTTATGCAATGTCTATTGGACAAAGCTTTGTAAATTCAGGGGCAATGGAAACTGTCCTCGTGGTAGGAGCGGAGTGTTTGTCAAAGATTACAGACTATACTGATCGCTCAACGTGCGTGTTGTTTGGAGATGGTGCCGGTGCCGTTATTATACAAAAAAGCAGCACAAAACACGAAATTCTTTCTACGAACCTGGCTGCAGATGGGTCACAGGCAGATGTGCTGATCATGCCCGGAGGGGGGGCAAAGAACCCTGCTTCTTTAGAATCGGTTCAGGAAAGAACCCATTATATTCAATTTAAAGGTAAAGAAGTATTCAAACTGGCAATTAATAATATAACGAACTTGATTATAGAAACGGTAAATAAGAATGGCCTCTGCCTGGAAGATATCGACTTGATTATCCCCCATCAGAGCAATCTGAGAATCATTGAGGCGACCATGGAAAAACTTGGATTGCCTATGGAAAAGGCGTTTGTAAACATAGATAAATACGGAAACACATCCTCAGCCTCTATTCCCATCGCAATTGATGAGGCCAGAAAGGAAGGTCGTCTCTCCAAAGGCGATATTGTTATGCTGGTGGCGTTTGGAGGAGGATTAACGTGGGGATCCTCGGTCATCCGGTGGTAGAAAGCATGCGAAAGACGGCATTACTTTTTCCAGGTCAGGGCACTCAATATGTGGGAATGGGTAAGGATTTTTATACATGTTTCAAAGAGGCGCAAGAGATATTCAATCAGGCGAATGAGATTCTGGGATTTGATATAGCTGAACTTTGTTTCCACGGAAAACAGGAGGAATTAAACAAGACCTCAGTTTGTCAGCCGGCCATACTTGTGAATAGCCTGGCAATACTGGAAGTCTTAAAAAGAAATTCAGTAATTCAGGGAAACACCTGTTTTGCAGCAGCCGGGCTGAGTTTGGGAGAGTATACAGCCCATGTGTCTGCTGGCTCTATGGCCTTTAAAGATGCCGTGAGGCTGGTGTATAAGCGGGGTCTGTTTATGCAAGAGGCGTGTAATGCAAATCCTGGCGGAATGGTTTCTGTAATTGGATTGGCAGACGAAAAAGTAGAACAGCTTTGCGCAGAGATGAGTCCGTTGGGAGTTATCTGTGCTGCAAATTATAATAGTCCTGGACAGGTTGTTATCTCAGGCGAAAAGCCTTTGTTAGAAAAGGCATCCGTTCTTGCCAGGGAACGAGGCGCGAGAATGGTTGTACCTTTGAAGGTAGATGGGGCGTTTCATTCAGATTTAATGATCCCTGCAAGTGATAAGCTTTCGAAGGAACTGGAAGCAACACCAATTTCAAAACCAAATATCCCCGTTGTAGCAAATATCATTGCAACATATGTGAGAGAGCCCGACGAGATAAAAGTATCGTTGACAAAACAATTAAATAGTCCAGTGCGGTGGCATCAGTCGATCTCTATGCTGATACAAAACGGATTTAATCAGTTTTATGAGATCGGTCCAGGGAAAACTTTATCGGGGCTCATGAAAAGGATTGACTCTACTCAGGAAATCAAAAACATTGACACAGTAGAGGCCTTTGAAAATATAGGAAAATCGAATTAATTTTAGCATAAGGAGGTAAAACCGTGTCAGCAGTTGAAGATAAGGTTAAAGAGATTATTACAAAACAAATGGGGGTAAAAGCCGAACAGATTACAAAAGATACATCATTTATTAATGATCTGGGAGCTGATTCGCTGGATACCGTAGAGCTTATCATGGAATTTGAAGACGCATTCGATATGAATATTCCTGATGAAGATGCAGAAAAGATACGGACGGTGGGAGACGCTATTAAATACATCGAGGAACACAAATAAATGCAGAAACGGCGAAGGGTCGTTATTACCGGTGTTGGGGCGATTACCCCCCTAGGGCAGAAAATAAACCAAATCTGGTTGGCATTGTGCGAAGGGAAAAGTGGAATAAAACCCATCACCGCTTTTGATACCTCTGCTTTTGATGTCCATTTCGGGGGGGAAGTCAGCGATTTTGACCCTGTTCAGTGGTTTGATGTCAAAGAAGCGCGGCGACTCGATCGGTTCTCTCAGTTTGCTATAGTTGCTTCTATCCAGGCTGTGAAAGATGCCGAACTAAATACGGAAAGCTTCGACAAAACAAGGGGTGGGGTTGTAATTGGCTCAGGTATGGGTGGTTTGATAGAACTTGAAGCGCAGCATGAAATTCTTTTAAAAAAGGGGCCTTCAAGGATATCCCCTTTTCTGATTCCTAAATTGATGGTTAACGCTGCTTCTGCACAGATTGCAATACGATTCGGACTCAAGGGCCCCAATTATGCACTGGTTACAGCATGCACTACGGGAGTCAATGCCATAGGGGAGGCTGTCCGTATTATCCAAAGAGGGGATGCAGATATTATGCTTGCAGGAAGCTCAGAGGCCGTAATTACCCCTTTAGCCCTTGGTGGTTTTAGCTCTATGAAAGCCCTCTCTACCCGCAATAAGGAACCACAAAAGGCCAGCCGTCCTTTTGATAAAGACCGGGACGGTTTCGTTCTTTCCGAAGGGGCTGGTGTCGTTGTGCTTGAAGATTTTGAGATAGCAAAAAAACGAGGCGCTAATATTTATGCAGAAGTACTCGGTTACGGTCTCAATTCAGATGCGTACCATATCGCAGCGCCTGAACCCAACGGCGAAGGAGCAATGCGGTGTATGACAAGTGCCCTGAAAGACGCACAGTGCAATCCCGAAGAGATTGATTATATCAACGCCCATGCTACATCAACCCCTATTGGTGACAACATCGAAATGAAGGCCGTAAAGAATGTTTTTGGGCTCAACGCACCCAAAATCCCCGTTAGTTCTACAAAGTCTATGCTGGGGCATCAACTCGGAGCTTCGGGAAGTGTCGAAGTTATCATCTGCGCCTTAGTAATTAAGAAAGGGGTTCTTCCCCCAACGATCAATTATGAGGCACCGGATCCTGAATGCTCCGGATTGGATTTCATCCCCAACGTGGCCCGAGAAAGGAAGGTTGGGAAGTCCCTTTCCAATTCATTCGGTTTTGGCGGACACAATGCCAGCGTCATCCTTGGACGGGTATAGGCATACAAAATAAACACAATTATCATACGACAACAACTTTTTCATCATTTTAGAACTGCTTTTCCTGCCTCCCCTTTAAATTGAAGATTTACAGAACATGAAATTTACGCTTGATGAAATTCAATCTGTTATTGGCGGAAAAGTCATTGGCAATGGAGATACCTGCATCACGGGTATTGCCAGCGTTGAAGTCGCAAAAGAAGGGGATATAACATTCATCAAGAATGATACGCTAGCTCCCCAGGCCATGGCATCCAAGGCTTCCGCAATAATTTTACATCGCGAAATACAAGCACTTAAAAAACCACAAATCGTCATTGAAAATCCTTATCTTGCCTTCACGAAATTTATGGAAGTCGTGGCAAAAGAACGATATATGCGCCCTATCGGTATTCACCCTACGGCTGTTATCAGTAAGGCTGCTATCATTGGGAACGATGTTTCCATTGGTGCTCATGTTGTCATTGAAGATAACGTAAGGATAGGAAATTATGTTACGATTTATCCAAACACGTTTATTGGCAAGGAGAGTTACCTTGGAGACGATACCATCATCTATGCCAATGTATCTATAAGAGAAAATAGTATCATTGGCAAACGGGTTATTATCCATTGCAACAGCGTTATTGGAGACGATGGATTTGGCTATCTTCAAATAGAGAAAAGACACGTCAAGATACCGCAGATTGGAGCAGTGGAAATAGGAGACGATGTGGAAATTGGCTCCATGGTAACGATCTGCCGCGCTGCACTCGATAAAACGATTATTGGAAACGGCGTAAAGATAGACAATCATTCCCATATTGCCCACAATGTTACCATAGGGGACAACTCCATGCTCATTGCATATGCCAAGATTGCAGGAAGCACTAAAATTGGGAAGCATGTCCTGATTGCAGAAGATGTCGGCGTTACCGATCATGCATCTATAGGCGATAACTGTATTATTGGTGGGGGTTCTAATGTTTACAAGAGCCTGGAGGCCGGTTCTGTTGTGTGGGGTTCACCAGCCAAGCCCATTACTGAAGAAAAACGTATCCAGGTATTGATCAAAAAATTACCGGAAATATATAATACAATGAAAAGACTTGTGAAAACATCACAATAATTTTGAGGGACAAACGTATGTGTGGAATTGTAGGATATATTGGACATAACAAGGCTGTCAGGGTGCTATTAGACGGTATTAAAAGACTTGAATACCGTGGGTATGATTCTTCCGGGATTGCATTCGTTGAGAACGGTGTTCTGAAGTGCGAAAAGGCCGTTGGTAAGATCGCCGAATTAGAGAAGATACTTGATGGGAACAATTCCAATACCCATGCAGGAATTGTCCATACACGATGGGCAACGCATGGTGCGCCAACGATGGAGAATGCCCATCCTCATACGGATTGTCACCATGAGATTGCCGTGGTACATAATGGAATTATTGAAAATTTTGATTATTTAAAATCAAGATTAAAACGGGAAGGTCATACCTTCAAGAGTGAAACAGATACAGAAGTACTGGCGCATCTCATCGAAAAGTACTTTCAGGGTAATCTTGAAATGGCCGTTATGGAGGCGTTAAAAGAGGTCGAAGGAACCTATGGCATTGCAGTAATCTCTACGAAGGACCCGCAGAAAATTGTAGCGGCGAGAAAGGGATCGCCTCTTGTAATAGGAATTGGGAATCAGGAATATTTTATTACCTCAGATGTTTCTGCTTCGCTGGAGCATACGAGGGATGTGGTATATCTGGATGACAACGAGGTGGCTATTCTTACTTTGAACCATTACGAAACCAAGACCATGCAAAATATTCCCACATATAAAAAGGTGGAAGAGGTACTGTGGAATATTGATATGATCGAAAAGGGTGGCTATGAACATTTTATGCTCAAAGAGATCCATGAACAACCTCAAGCACTACGAAATGTAATGCGCGGAAGAATTGAAAGTAATAGCGGTTTAATAAAACTGGGTGGATTAATGAGTTGTGAAAAGGAACTCAGAGAGGCGAAACGCATCGTTATCGTCGCCTGTGGCACGTCCTGGCATGCAGGGCTTGTGGGTGAGTATATGCTGGAAGAGCTGGCACGCATACCCGTTGAGGTAGAATATGCCTCAGAATTTCGGTACCGGAATCCCGTTATTGAAGAAGGTACGGTAGTGATTGCCATAAGCCAGTCAGGTGAGACGGCAGATACCCTTGCAGCAATGCGCGAGGCTAAACACAAAGGCGCAAAGTTGCTTTCTGTCTGTAATGTCGTTGGCAGTACCATTGCCAGGGAGGCTGATTGCGGGATTTATTTACATATCGGCCCGGAGATAGGAGTTGCATCCACCAAGGCGTTTACCGCGCAGATTACCGTTTTATATCTGTTTACCATTTACATGATGAACCTGAAGTATCCCCACGCTCCGATACCTTCCGATATGATCAAGGTCATTCAATCAATACCGGATAAGGTTCAGACCATTCTCAGCATGGAAGAGAAGATTGTGGAACTTGCAAGGATATATAAGGATAGTGAAAACGCCCTCTATTTGGGGAGAGGATACAATTATCCGGTAGCGCTTGAAGGTGCGTTAAAACTCAAGGAAATATCCTATATCCATGCCGAGGGCTATCCGGCGGCAGAGATGAAGCATGGTCCCATTGCCCTCATTAACAAGAATATGCCCGTGGTCTTTATCGCTACAAAAGATAGCGTCTACGGAAAGATCTTAAGTAATATTGCAGAGGTCAGATCCAGGGGTGGAAGGCTGATTGCAATTGCAACTGAAGGTGATGAGCAGATTGTAGAGAAGGTCGACCATGTCTTTTACATACCCAAGACGTCCGACTGCCTGACGCCAATCCTTTCCGTAATACCGCTGCAATTAATGGCCTATCATATGGCAGTCATGCGGGGGTGTGATGTCGATAAACCCAGAAACCTCGCCAAAAGTGTGACGGTTGAATAATTCCTATGGAAATGCAGTGGTTGATTATTGCAATAATTGCCGGGATTTTTGCGGGAACTGCTATCACCTGGCTGTTTTGCAGGGTACGCATTGCTACGCTCAATGAACAATTCATCACAACCCAACAGGATCTGACGAATACACGGGCCGATCTTGACCTGAAGAATGAAACAGTTTCTCAGCTCAATCAGGAAATCGTGCGACTGGAGACCATTCTCGAACACGAGCGTAAGGCATCTTATGAAAAATTGGACATCCTTAATCATGCTACCCTGAAGCTGGGTGATGCCTTTAAGGCACTTTCATCTGAAGCGCTGAGGAGTAACAACCAATCCTTCCTGGAGCTGGCAAAAATTACCCTGGAAAAATATCAGACCGAGGCAAAGGGAGACCTCGAACAGAGACAGAAGGCCGTTGAACAACTCGTCACACCTATCAAGCAGTCCCTGGAGAAGGTAGATACCCAGATCCAGGAATTAGAAAAAGCCCGTCAGCAGGCGTACGGAAGTCTAACGGAGCAGGTGAAATCCTTAATTTATACGCAGGAGAAATTACAGTCTGAAACAGGCAATCTGGTCAAGGCCCTTCGGACACCGGCGGTTCGAGGCCACTGGGGAGAAATACAACTCAAGCGGGTAGTCGAGATTGCAGGTATGCTGGAATACTGCGATTTTTACCGGCAGCAAACGGTAACAACGGAAGATGGACGATTGCGGCCCGATATGCTCGTACGATTGCCCGGAGGAAAAAATATTGTTGTTGACGCAAAAACACCTCTTCAGGCTTATTTAGATGCATTAGAATCTGCAAGCGATGAACTGCGATTATCAAAGCTCAAGGGCCATGCACAACAGATTCGGTCTCACATGACAAAATTGAGCGCAAAATCTTACTGGGAACAATTTCAACCTACACCGGAATTTGTGGTTCTTTTTCTGCCTGGCGAAACCTTTTTCAGCGCGGCCCTCGAATTGGATCCCGCATTAATTGAAGAAGGAGCGAAGCAGCATGTCATCCTGGCAACGCCAACAACCCTGATCGCACTCCTGCGTGCCGTGTACTACGGCTGGCGGCAGGAACAGATGTCAGAGAATACCAGGAAGATTAGTGAACTCGGACAAGAACTCCATGAACGCGTTGCAACGATGGTTGAACATCTCACAAGGCTCGGTGGAACTCTTGGGAAGGCAGTGGAGGCATTCAACTCAGCTGTGGCATCATTCGAAGGACGTGTGCTCCCCTCCGTGCGAAAGTTCGAAGCGCTCGGTGCCGGGAGTAAGAAGGAAATCGAGGAGCTTGTTCCAATTGACAAAAGCGCCAGGATGCTTATGGAAATGCAAGGTGAACATTGCAAAACGGTAAATGACAATCCCTGATTGTCTTTGCCAAAGATGTCAGCACGACGATAATCTACGCCCCATGTTTTGAGCAAAAGAGGTCGCTGCGTCCGAAACCTGGTTGATGGATTATAGGCAGGATTATACATCCTGTATAATCCGGAATGGGCGATTGGCGAAAAATGCAGAAAGCCTGATATGAAAGTAGTTACAATGATTGAAATTAACTGTTAGGAGGAAACAACATGATGCTGAGTTTGGTTTTAATCGAAGGACAAAACGTGAGTGAAGAAACTCTCAGGAGCATTTCTCTGGGGAACGCCAAACAATTGGTGGTCGGAAACGCATATGGGTTTGGCGTGATTCTGCATATTAATGCGGAATCTCTTGTTGATCTTGACAATGCCCTCAGCGCATTTGCTCAAGTTCCGGGCGTTACCGGAGTTTTGACTCTGGCGCTTCGGACCCCGCAGTGATTCCCGGGTTACGTTGCGAATCGTTCTCTGGACAGGAACGCTTTTTGGCAAAGCACAAGATGGGAAAGAATCTCGGTATTCATTTAAATTCGCCGCCTTGCACAAACGGTTTTTTTTAAAGTTCAACGTCCGTCGTCATGATCACTTTATTTGGATCAAAAGTGCGAGGGTATCATGAAACGGCAATTTACGGAATGGCAAGATGTCAAAAAAGACAAAAAACCGGCCAACCGAATTTTGTTGAAAGAGCGGCCGGAGAAGAAAGACAGGCAAATAATTAAATACCTAAGTGCCCAGGCAAAAGAGGGGATTGCCCATTATAGAGTTTCCATCCTCACTAAACATGTCTCAATTATTTTGGAGAAGTTCTGCAACTCTGAAAATGCTGGTTCAGATGACCGACACGAAAAGAGAAGGAGGTTAAGATGTATACTCAGCAGAAAAGTTTTATTGTCTTGCTTTTTATTTTGCTCTTGTTTGCTTTATTTGTTCAAGAACATGCAGTAAAGGCAGACCTTACGCCTCAGAAATATATTAACATTCCCCCCTCTAATCCTGTTCTCATGTATGAATTTAACAAAATAGCACCTTTTAACAAAAAATCATTCAGGCTGGAAGATCAGCCTGAAAAGTGGAGAAGTGCAATGAGTGCTTTGGGACAGCAGTTAGAACTTGCTAAAGTACGTTCAGTTTATTTTGTGCACGGTACCTTTGTTGGCAACGATCCTGCCGAAACTATTTCATGGGTTAAACAATATGTTTATCCTGAATTAAGCCCTGAATATGAAAAAACGATAACCAATTTTATCAAAAAGGTTAATGATAAAACATATGCTGATGTGGGTAATTATACGGACGGGTATGTCGGTCTTTTTAAAAAGGCTATCGGTAATAAAATTCATTGTGAAAACTTTATATGGTCTTCAGCAAATTACCACCTGGCCCGCTTGGAAGGTGTTGTGTGTCTGACAAAAGCTCTAGCATGGGATATCAATCAAAGGGTGCCAACACCGGGAGAACGCATCTTGCTTATAGGACATAGTCATGCTGGGCAATTATTTGCTCTTCTGACAAATTTTCTGGCGCAGTCACCCGGAATAAAAGATCTTCGTAATATTATTAATTTTGATAAAGTTAATTGTCAGGATAATAAAGAAGATATTGCTAACTTTGATGAATGTTTGCAAAAAATTCGTCAGGTTCAATTAGATATTGTTACCTTTGGCACACCCCCTCGTTACGGCTGGGGAGATGGAAACTACCGTTTATTGAATATCATCAATCATCGTGGGAAAGAATATACTGGTGGTAGTCTTGAGGGCGTGCTTTGGACTAAAGACGGCGATTATATACAACAATGGGGAATTGCCGGCTCAGATAGTTTTGTTTTACAAAAAGAAGAAGAAAACAAAAAACTTGATATTTTATTGGGTGATGGTTGTAATATTAATTCCTGGAAAAAAAATGCAGAAGTAAAAATGCGTGTCCCTCACTATGGTAAAACCCTTTTGGTAGATTATAAAGACAACAGTTGGTTCTGGTGGAATGCTCATAAAACTCTTTTTGGGCACGGCGTATATACTCAATATGAGAAGATGCTTTTCAACACACAGCTTATAGTGGATGAACTCTATTTAGACTCCGGTGCTGGTGAACTTTCTACTAAATAAATTTGAAACAACACTTTTAAAGGAAAAAACAATTTATTATCATCTCTCTACGTTATTACAATAGCCGCACGGAACAGACTTATTGTCATTTGATCAAATGGAACAAGCTTCACTCACAAGAAAAAACCGGATGGAAGGGCAACTACCCTCTTGGCTGGAACCATAAAGGCGAAAGAGAAAAAGAGAGATGAAAGTATCTTGCCGCAGGCGCGCACCCGTACGTAAAATATTTGATTCAAATCGGATGTGCATCACATGATAACCAAATTGTAACTTAAGGAGAACAGTTATGAGTAAAGCTAAATCCTGGATACCTTTCAGGCCTAACTCAGAAGACCTGAGAGCTATTGCGGAAGATGTTTCTGAGGTGCAAGACATACAGAGAAAACTGCTCAACAACCATAAGGATCTTCACCTGCCTGACCGTGTGGCCCACCAATATCAAATAGCAGGTAGCAAGGTTGTGTTCAAGGTTGCTGACGTCCTTCCTTCGGAATTAGAAGGTGTCGGGCTCTTTGAGCCGAAAGCAGAGTATTTTGGCATTGGCCGGATTTCGACGGGGCTTGGCATGCCCCACATCGAAACGAACCCGGACTTCCTCGGTATTATGGTAGCGTTTCAAACGAAGGACGGCCATCGCGTCGACTTTCTTGGCATCAACGACCCAACTGCTCCGACGGACAACCACAGGGATTTCATAGATGTACTTCATGCCACCGCAGCGTCTGCCGGAGCAAAAATCCCGCTCATTGGTGACTGGGGAGAATACGACATCGGTAATCTCCTTGCTGAACAGAAAGAATTCGCTATCGCACTTAAAGAACGGATGGGATGGTTAAAAGCCGGAAAGACCCTTGCCCATATCGTCAAACAAACGATTCGCACGTTCAATTCTAGTACTGCTTATCAGACATACTGGACTGGCATTGAAGAGGTTAGTGGCAGAGCAGGCAAATTTACACTGGTGCCGACTCATGACGAAAACCGTCGCCCCGAATTCCGTCCTGGTGAGCGCCACTTCTCGGAGGACTGGAAGAAGAGACAAGGCGAAGGCGATATCGAATTTCTGCTCTACTGGATACCATTTCTGAGTGAGGACGAAACACCGACGCGCGAGCTTACCGACCGATGGGAAGAAGGGCATAAAAAGCTGGTTGGTACAATCACGTTTCCCAAAACGGGTGCAGATTCCGAAGAGGCAAGAATGTGGGCGATCCTTGCTTCCGAGATGGGGGCCAATCCCGGCAATTGGGTTCATGACAGGAAGAACAGCGTCAAGGAACCTGCTACCGAGTTTGGGACTGCCCGTAAGATCGCCTACGAGAGGAGCCAAAAGGGGCGCAACGCCCTTGAATCGAAGATGTATCAGTCGGTTTTCGAGACAGGACAAATTAGCCCTGACCTGGCCAGCGAATTAACAAGACGTCGCGATGAGAAAGAGAAGCTGGGGCACGTAAGCTGGGCTCATTAGTGAGGAAGTGCGGCGGGTTGGCAGCAGTGTAGAAAGGTGTGGCAAAATTTTCGACGTCAAAAAGGGGGAAGGTTGGTAAAAATAAGCCTGACAAGCGGCTGCTGTCGGACGCGCGCGGAGCGGGTATGAATTTGACGTTTGTACCTGTATCGAGCTTTTGTGGTGTTGCAAGGTATCTTACATGAAAGCGTGCGCCGCATAGCCGCAGCGTCTGCTGGAAATATATACTAATTTCAAACCTTCTCTTGTATACTCGCGTTATTGATAAAATAACACTCTTTCCTGTAATAGACACCCCCCCCTGTCTACACAACTGAAAAAGGCAATGGCAGAAGAAGGATAACAAATCACTTGTGTGGATAGGCCATTGCCTGCGGCATCGTTCAGACGTTATACTAAAAAAATTACAAACCTATTTCAATGAAAAATAAAGTTAATAACACGATAATGGCTTCCCATTTACTTCTTTTTGATTAAAATACTCATGTACTATTCTACTCAACCGTTACTTTCACTGATTTCTTGAGGCAGTCTGTCTTAAATTTGATCTTTGCATTCCCTTTCTTCTTCCCGGAAGTTATGGTAAATGTGGTCTGTCCATTAGAGTCTGTGATACCACTGGATGGTGAAACTGATATGCGCCTTTTTCCTTCCTTATTAACATTTGCCTTTACCTCTTTGCCTTCAACTGGGTAATCGTACTCGCCTGTCATGGTAATTATCACTTCGCTGCTCTCCTCCCGATTCAGGGACAGCCTATCAGGAGTCGCGGTCATCGATCCCAAACATTTCGAATCCCGAAACTGAGAAACAGTCAATTTGACCCTGGTTATTGAACGCGCGTTATCTGCGTCGTTTGTGCCAGTAACAAGTCCCAAATAAGATACGTCCGGATTAGAGAACTGACTGACCCTCGTCCAGCCGCTTATGGCCATAACCGACATATAGGGTGGAAACACGTGTCCCTTTGAATGATCGAACACGGCACCGCTTCCATCCTCATGGGCACAGCCTATATTGTGTCCCATTTCATGGGCAAGGTCTGGTCTGTGCAAAACTTAAAACCGCCCCCAAAACTAATTCTGCCTACTTGAACCACTGAATAAGCAAACCTTTCAAATGAACTGCTGAGTGATGTCATCTGCCATGCAAGACCACACACATCGTTCGTATCAGTAAAGGCCCTCAGCAAGGTAACGAGATCTGCGCATAAAGCTCATCTCCTGGATATGTCTCTGCAAAGCCCTTGGTATACAGGACAAGCACATCAAAGAATGTGCCGCCATCAATACCCTGAGAAACACCAGGTATGACGTCCATTTTTTTCTGTAGTTCATATTCAGGAGGTATAACGCCCCCCATAATCGATTGGTGCAGAAAATCGATTCGTATCCTGTACTGCTCCTCACTTTCCGTTTTCAAAAGGGCAGCGTTAACAATGATATCCTGATAACTCTCAGGAATTGCCGCAGTAACCACTGATTCGTTTTTTAAAGCAACCGGGGTAAACAGGGAGGCAATTTCTCTATCGTCGGCACGAGCATGTGAAACAAAAGCCAGGATAAAAATGACAAAATACCATACAATATATTTCCGAAGAACCTTGTTCTTGAAATAATATGTATTGATGTACTGCATTCACAGCCTCTTTGTTTGGGTTATCTAAAAACGAATATACCTGCGCAAATATATGTAGAGCGAAGAGGCTCTTCGCTCTATATTGAAAAGTATAGGAAATCTTCATTTTATTTATGCAGTTTTTCTGGCTATCTGGTAGCTGCGCGGATTTATTTAAATAATTTGTGGAAGACCTCCCCTTTATCGGAGGATAAAAAGATAAAAGTATGTGGTTTTTCCCCGTGTTCTCTGTGCCTTCTGCGGTGAACTATAACGAAAAAAAATAAAATATCTTGAATCATTATTTCCGTTCAGGTATGATTTTTCAACCTTTCATAACCATTATTCCATGAAGAACACATCCTTCACATTTAAGCACCATGGCTGGCTGGGTATTGGATTAATCTGCCTTGTGGAGTTCTGCTTACTCATCCAGCATCGCAGTTACTTTGCGTATAAAATCAGCATCTGGGCAACACCCTTGTGCTGGTTGGGCTACGTGATGCTTTTGGATGCGGTTATTTTCAAGCTCAAAGGGAATTCACTCCTCTGTAACCGGAGACGGGAGTTTTACATTCAGATGCCACTATCCATCGCCTTCTGGCTTTTATTTGAATTCTACAACCTTCATCTTGCAAACTGGGAATATCAGGGTTTGCCGAACAACAGGATAGAACTCTGTATCGGGATGGGACTGGCCTTTGCCATGATCATGCCGGGGATATTCCAGACCACAGAACTCATCGAAACCCTGAAATTTTTTGATCGGTTTCGAATTGCCAATCTCCACGTTTCAAACAGGATTATATACAGCAGTATTGTCCTGGGATTCTTTTTTATCATGGCTCCACTACTTATCAGCAGAGACTATGCCCGCTATCTTTTTGGGCTGGTCTGGACGGGATATGTCATGATATTCGATCCCATTGTATATTGCAGCAAAGGGGATTCGTTGTTAAAGGATTTGGAAGAAGGGAGACTTTCTCGCATATTAAGTCTCTTCATAGCAGGTTACATCTGCGGTTTCCTGTGGGAGTTCTGGAATTACTGGGCTGCATCAAAATGGGTGTACACCGCACCTTTTATGAAAGATGTAAAGATCTTCGAGATGCCGGTAGCTGGATTTCTGGGTTTTGGGCCCTTTGCGTGGGAGTACTTTTGCTTTTACCATTTCTGCAAACTCGTGGGGCGATCGATCCCGGCTAAACAATGAATAATATTACTGTGTAAAAACTTCTTTTTTGAAAAGTTTTTGCCCCTCTTGTATTTTCCCCTTGCGAAGGGGAGAAAGAGAGGGGTGGTTTGGTTGCGGCTATGCTGCATGCTTAGGAATTTCAATTACCACAGAGTCACAAAGAAAACCTTCGTGTCTTGGGGTCTTGGTGGTTGAAAAAAATTGTCGAAGACCTGATTTAATGACAAGAAATTAAAAGTTGCTGCCAAAGCAGCCTAATTTTAATAGGCTGAAAATATGTATCCATCAAAACCCCTTGACAAAAGATGGTGGGCGATCGTCTCGTTTATTATCGGCGCAAGTATTCTTTTTGTTATGGTCACATGGAATACAAAAAACACCAAACAGCCTGCGTTGGTTAACGAAATTAAACCAGGAGAACTAACTCCCCACGACCACCTGATGGAAGCAAAGCAGGCATTAATGGATGGATACAGACCGGATGAAGACCTGGCAAAAACTTCGTGGGGAAGGGTTTACGATGCACGGATACACCTTGAGGCAATCAAAGATGATTCCCCGGATTACGCCGAAGCACAAAGGTTATTGGCCGAAGTAACGCGGAGAGAGGCAGAAATCGAAAGAATATCGGCAATCCTGACCCACAGGTATTTGAAAAAGCAGCGTGAAGAGGTGGTAGGGAAACTTGAGAGGTATTTTGTGGGTAAAGATATGTACGTCCATGTGGAATTAGAGGGAGAGGAAAAGACGATTTTGCGGATGGAGTACATGTTCTGGTCGCGTCCCCTTGTATATCGGGTAGTGAATGGTACCGGTTTTCTCCCCACCTTGAAAAATATAGGATTCAAAAAGGTGATCTTCGATGCCACTCACGATTATTCCTGGACGTATGATTTAGAAGGTGATACCAGGGAATAAAAAACAAAGGAAAACCTTGGCATTGGTAACAATCGCCTCATACTTATACATGAGGCGGCGGCTCAAAGAGTGATTTTTGGCGTTTATCCTTTGATCTGACAGGGATAAGTTTTCGTATGACGATAAATCTCCGTTCCTTACCCTAAGCATCAGGGCGATAGTACACCGCGGCCAGATCAAAAGGTGTACCCTCGATATGGGTAAACTGTTCTTCAGGGATACGGGCAAAGTAATTATGCATCTTTGGATTTACCACTACCTTGAGGTAATACGTAATAGTTCCCTTTGCCTCAAAGAACAGGCAGGTATCTTCAGAGAAAAATCCCCTGTCTAACCGTACCCGGCTGAGCCAGCAGTTTTCAGGAAGCAGGGATATGGTTTTCGCGATGAAGGATTCGAAGTCTGTCTATGGGGTGGTCTTCCCACCGCAGAGTTGGAAATTTATTAATTTCTTTTTTATCTTTTGCGTCTGTAGGCAAGGATAAGACCTCCAAAATAAAGGATGTTTTCTGGTTTTTCTCCCGTGTCTTGGAAGGGTATCATAAAGCATAAAATAATCAAGTCTTATCCCGCTATTTTATTAACTTTTTTACCTTTTAACTTCTTATGTCTTGGGATTCAGGGTCAATTCAAACACTTATATTGTTGTGGCCACACGCGGTCATCGGTATGATGATTTAGCGCTGGCTGCTGCCATCCGAACTCCGGCCCGCTACAAAGGATTATTAGGGAGCAAGCGGAAAACGCTTGAGATCTATAAAAACCTTCTGAAGGAAAAGGTACCACCGGAACGTTTACGTGAAGTGTATGCCCCAATAGGACTGAACATCGGCGCTATTACACCGGAAGAACTTGCAGTCAGTATCATGGCAGAAATCATTCTGGTGCACAACTGTGGAACTGGAATGCCCATGAAAATGAATATAAAAAACTTACATATCTTTATGAAGACAGGTTAAAGAATCCGCCAGCCTTTATTTACTATGGAGAATGTGATGAATGCAAAATGGACGGATATTCATCCAACTCCTATCCTGAATTTGTTATAAAATGAACACTTATAATCTCCAAATAACAAGTAAAGGTTCTAAAAATGGAAAACCACTTTGAGGAACAGCTTCATTTGCAATCGGGTAACGCTTTTTTTCAACAGGGAAACTATAGCGAAGCAAAAAAGGAATTTGAAAGTGTATGTGAAATCAATCCAGATAATCACGAGGCACACAAGGGGTTGGGTCTTGTGGCACTGGTTCAGGTGCGATATGAAGATGCCGAAAAGTCGTTCCGCAAGGCCAGTGAACTCAAACCTGAGGAACCGGTCTATCATTACAACATAGGGTTGGCATTGCAAGCACTCAAACGTTACTCAGAAGCGGAAAGGGAGTTCCGCGCTGCACTTAACCTCAAGGAAAACTACTCCCCGGCGCACGCCGGCCTGGGAGGATTGTCCTTTGACCAGGGACACTACGAAGAGGCACAGACTGAGTTTGAAAAGGCCATTGCAATCAACCCAACTGATGCCGAGACCCATAACTGGCTGGGCCGTGTGGCAATGGTTCAGGAGCGATATGGAGATGCCGAAAAGTCATTCTGCAGGGCCAGTAAACTCAAACCTGAGGAACCGGTCTATCATTACAACATAGGGTTGGCATTGCAAGCACTCAAACGTTATTCAGAAGCGGAAAGGGAGTTCCGCGCTGCACTTAATCTCAAGGAAGACTACTCCCCGGCGCACGCCGGCCTGGGAGGATTGTCCTTTGACCAGGAACGCTATGAAGAGGCAAAAACTGAGTTTGAAAAGGCCATTGCAATCAACCCAACCGATGCCGAGACCCATAATTGGCTGGGTCGTGTGGCGCTGGTTCAGGCTCACTATGAGGATGCCGAGAAGTCATTCCGTAAGGCCAGTGAACTAAAACCTGAGGAACCGGCTTATCACAGCAATCTTGGACTGGTATTACTGAATCTCAAACGTTATTCAGAAGCGGAAAGGGAGTTCCGCGCTGCACTTAATCTCAAGGAAGACTACTCCCCGGCGCACGCCGGCCTGGGAGGGTTGTCCTTTGACCAGGAACGCTATGAAGAGGCAAAAACTGAGTTTGAAAAGGCCATTGCAATCAACCCAACCGATGCCGAGACCCATAATTGGCTGGGTCGTGTGGCACTGGTTCAGGCTCACTATGAGGATGCCGAGAAGTCATTCCGTAAGGCCAGTGAACTAAATACCCAGGAACCGGCTTATCATTACAACATAGGGCTGACACTGCAAGCACTCAAACGCTATTCAGAAGCGGAGAGGGAGTTTCGCACTGCACTCAACCTCAAGGAAGATTACTACCTGGCGCACGCTGGCCTGGGTGGATTATTCTATGACCAAGAAGATTATGACACAGCTAAGGCTGAGTTTGAAATGGCCATTGCAATTAATCCATCCGATGCCGAGACCAACAATTGGCTGGGCCTTATAGCAGCAGTTCAGGAAAGGTATGAGGACGCAGAACGGTTCTTTTGTAAAGCAATTGAGCTAAATAAAAAAGGGGCGTCTGCACACCGAAATCTTGGTTCGCTGCTAACATCATTGGAACTTTATAATCAAGCTGAAACTTCTCTTAAAGAAGCGGTAAAACTCGATCCTAAAGACGACGAAGGCTATAACGAGCTGGGACGATTTTATTATAGGCAAGGCAAATATGCTGAAGCCGTTCCTCAGTATCGGCAAGCTGTCCGAATAAATCCTAAAAATGTCAGAGCACAACAAGGACTTACACTCAGTCTGATGCGTTTAGAACAATTTGATGAAGCAGAACGTCTATTAAGATCCTTGGCAGAATCGAAAATGCACACAAAGATTGCCGCGCAAGACCTCTGGATCATTCACGAAACACTCGTAGACCTTTTTATCTGCTTAGGAAATAAACGAGGCGATAAGATTTATTATGATGAGGCATTAACAGCAGTCGACAAGGCGCTATCAGGAGCTCCTGATAGCCGTAAGGCTGAACTTTATTTTAAACGCGGGATCATTCACTCTTATATGAAACAATATGAAGCTTCAGAAAATGATTTTGAACATTGTGTTAATCTCAATAAGGAACACTGGGCAGCCAGACGAAATCTGGAACGGTTCCGAACCTTACTTTTGGGACGAAGAACCAAAACGCTGGAAAAAATGGGCAAAGTCCTTGCAGCCCTGGGGATCGTGCAAATGATTGGTTTATGGATGCTTTATGCAGCACCCTTGAAGTATGTAAAGACTAATATCAGCGAAACAACCTTTGCAGTTTTGGCTCCATTATTTTTTGCATTCACTCTGGTAAGTTTTCTCCTCCCTCAATTAACGAAACTTAAAGTTGGTGGATTGGAAGCGGATATTGAAAAAGCAACACTCGAACTTTTGGAGGGATCAAAAGGAATTCAGTTGGAAACGAGCGGAAGCCTTACCCCATCTTCCAATATAATACCTGAAAAAGGGATAGAGGAAGGCAGAAGTAAAAAGTAATTCCGGATTTTGTCTTGGGTTTATTCTGGCTTGACAAATAGTATTAATTCGGATAATTTGGCACAAATCTTAAATACAAGATATTTGTTACGTATATCTGAGTTTTCTTTAAGCATATTTTAGAAAGGAATATTGTAAGTTCATGGCTGCAAAATTAATCAAGGGAACTGAAATCGGAGAACAAATTCTCCAGGAAATCGCCACAGAAGTAGTACATATTAAAGGAAAATATGGCGTTGTGCCAGGACTGGTAACCATTCTGGTAGGTCAAAATCCTGCTTCAGTATCATATGTTACTTTAAAAATTAAAACTGCTCACAGGTTAGGTTTTAAAGAGATACAGGATAATCAGCCCGTCGATATTTCAGAGAAAGACCTTCTCGCACTTATTGATAAATACAACAAAGATGATTCAGTTCATGGTATCCTTGTACAGCTCCCCCTACCAAAACACATCGATGAAAAAAAGGTGCTCAATGCCATTGATCCTGATAAGGATGTCGACGGTTTTCATCCCGTCAATGTCGGACGCCTTATGATCGGCGGTGATGAGGTAAAATTCCCGCCTTGCACGCCAGCCGGCATTCAGGAACTGATTGTACGTTCCGGCATTGAAACAAGCGGGGCTGAGGCCGTCGTTGTTGGACGCTCAAATATCGTGGGAAAGCCGATTGCCAATATGCTGGTTCAGAAGGGAAGAGGAGCTGATGCAACGGTAACCGTTGTCCACACAAAAACCAAAAATCTAGCCGATCATTGCAAACGTGCAGACATCTTAATCGTTGCCGCGGGTGTTCCAGGCCTAGTAAAGCCGGAATGGATCAAGCCAGGTGCATGCGTCATTGATGTAGGTGTTAACAGAGTCGGTGAAAAGCCCAGTAAAGATGACCCCAAAAAGATGGTTCCCATTTTAAAAGGTGACGTTGATTTTGATGCGGCTAAAGAAATTGCCGGATACATAACCCCTGTTCCCGGTGGTGTTGGGCCCATGACTATTACCATGCTGATGAAAAACACTTTAAAATCCCTCAAATTCAGGTTGGGAATCCAAGAGAAGAAAAATACATTTTGTGATAAATAATATAAACAAATACCTTGTGGAGGTGTAAATGTTAAAAATTCACAAAAAAATAGTTATTGATGAAAATCAAAATCCTGTTGCTGTTCAAATACCAATTGAAATTTGTACGGTTAGAAGAGATAATAGAAAATTATGGATTATCAAAATTAATGGATGAGGCAAAAGATGATGAGCGATTTTCAATTGAGGATGCAAGAAAATATTATCAATCGTTAAAATAGCATGTGGAAAGTTGAATATACAAAACGTTTTCTTAAAGAACTCTCCAGGTTGCCCAAAGACATACAGGTTAAGGCTGAAAAGATAGTTTTTGATGAGTTGTTATCTTCCATCCATTTGAGCTCGGATATATTGAACGCATGACAGGTTACCCAGACAAATACAAAATCCATCTGGGAGATTATAGAATTGGAATAACCATTGATAAAAATAACCAAATACTTGTTTGTCAACGTGCCGCACATCGCAAAGATATATACAGGATATTTCCATAGGAGAACCGTGATGAAAACGAAAAGCTTGATGGCAGAAGCACTATCGCTGCCAGTTGAAGAAAGAGCAATAGTGGTTGATTCCATTCTAAGAAGTCTGAATCCAAATAAATGTCGGCTGAAATAATTAAAGTATGAAAGAGCTTAATCGCATGAAAAAAAATGACCACAACTGATATTCTTGATTTATTAATCCCGGAAAGGATTCAACTCGTTGAGAATATTTGGGATATCATAGCAGCTGAAGCGGACTCCGTTGAATTAATCGAGGAAGAGAAAAAGATAGTCGATGAACGACTGGAGGCATACCACAGAAACCCACGAAAAATTTCCTATTGATAAAGGTCATAGAAAATTGGGGGAAGAAAAACAATGATGGTAACGACGAAGTAATTGTGTTACATAAGAATATCCATTTTGGCAGGATTTACAGAATAAAACAGCTTCCATTACTTTAACACAAGTACTGCCATAGAATAAAAATAACTGTTCGTACTGACGGCACTATGACTAAACCCGATTACCTTAGTGCGCACAAACACTCGAACAATCACCGCGATAAAGCATTGGCAAGTAACCAATGCGGGTGCTTTTACTGCACAGCGGTTTTCCAACCACCAGAAATTGAGAAATGGATCGACAAAGACGAAAAAGGAGTTGGGCAAACCGCATTGTGTCCACGATGTGGAATTGATTCAGTAATTGGATCGAAATTAGGATATCCTATTACGGTTGAATTCCTGAGAGAAATGCAGAGACATTGGTTTTCGTGAACTTTACTATATACCCAATACCCAAACGGACATATAGTTTACATTGGGTATCGTTAAAGAAAGGGGGGCCTTCATTATGGCTGGAATTCAGAATGAAGTGATCGAAAAATTCAAATCGCAGGTAAGAGGTAAGGTCCTGCTGCCAGGCGAACCGGGATTTGATACCGCGCGCACGGTCTGGAACGCCATGATAGATCGCAAACCCGGCCTAATTGTATGGTGTGCAGGTGTAGCTGACGTGATTCGTTCAGTCGTACTGGCGCGCGATCACGACTTGCTGTTGTCTGTCCGGGGTGGAGGTCACAATATCGCCGGAAACGCGGTCTGCGACGATGGGTTGATGATCGATCTCTCCGCTATGAAATCAGTTCGGGTGAATCCGGAAACATGTCGCGCTTACGTCGAACCCGGGGCCACCCTTGCGGACTTCGACCACGAAGCACAGACCTTCGGGCTGGCAACCCCGCTGGGAATCAACTCGACTACGGGTGTGGCTGGACTTACCCTGGGCGGCGGTTTCGGTTGGCTTACCCGCAAATACGGATTGTCCATCGACAACCTTCTGTCTGCAGACGTAATCACAGCTGAAGGCAAGCTTGTGCGGGCAAATGCACAGGAGAATCCCGATTTGTTCTGGGCGATTCGCGGAGGAGGAGGAAACTTCGGCGTCGTTACCCTGTTCGAGTTTCAGTTGCATCCGGTAGGACCCGACGTGTTGAGCGGGATCATCGTTTTCCCCTTCACGCAAGCCAAGACCCTGCTCGTGAAGTACCGTGAGTTCGTGGATCAGATTTCCGAGGATTTGAACGTTTGGGTGATATTACGTCAGGCGCCGCCGTTGCCGTTCCTTCCCGCGGAGGTTCACGGGAAGGAAGTCGTTGTCTTTCCGTTTCTCTACGTCGGAGATATCGAGGCGGGAATGCGGGCGATCGAACCTCTGCGCAGTTTTGGTCAGCCGCATGGCGAACATATCGGGTCGCAGCCATACACGGCGTGGCAAAAAACATTCGACCCCTTGCTCATCGCCGGTGTGCGAAATTATTGGAAGTCGCACAACTTCTCGGAACTCAGCGACAATGCCATCGACTCAATGATCGAGTATGCAGCCAAGCTTCCGACATCTCAATGCGAGCTCTTTATCGGGCTTCTGAGTGGGCAAGCGAACCGCGTACCGAAGGATGCTACAGCGTACGCTCAGCGAGACACAAAGTTTGTCCTCAACGCGCATAGCCGCTGGGAGAAACGCGAAGATGATAAGACGTGTATTTCCTGGGCTCGTGAGTTCTCCAATGCAACTGCGCCATACGCGACAGGTGGCGTATACGTTAATTTTCTTACACAAGATGAGGCCAACCGCATTCCGGCGGCCTATGGGTCAAACTACCAACGGCTGGTTCAACTGAAGCGCAAATACGACCCCACGAACCTTTTCCGCTTGAATCAGAACATCAAGCCGGTCGCTTAGTCCGAATCCATGCACACCCTTTTCGTTCCAGTCTGTGCCTTGTAAGCAGCGCTTCGCTTACTCGCAAGATGCAGCCGGACTCAATCGTTGGGCGCAGGAACAATGAGAAATTGAGACGTTTTGAGAAATTCTATGTCTTACGACGATGTAAATTATGAATGGACAAAAAAGGGAGGCACTCTAAACGACAAAACTACTTTTGAAGAATTTGGATTGACACAAAATGATATCATGAAAGCAATTCATGTGGGAAAGCTTCAATTTAGAGAGGGCAGTATATACAGAATCCATATCTTAGATTGCCTTCGCTGGTTCAATCTTGCAGATTGAACCGAAATGTTTTTAGACTTCAACAGAATAAAACAGCAAAGGCTTTGAGAACACTCCAAATGTCCTGGTTCAGGCTACAAGCATGAACCAGCCGTTAGACATATTAGTATGACCGGATTATTCCTTATCAATCGTTTTATCACTAGCGTTTTGCAAGGCAACAAAAAGGGCATCCCGGTCAACCAAATCTCTGGCAATAAACCCGGCAATTGAGTTGGCATCTTCCGGCGCAGAAGGTGACCAAATTATTTTAACCACTTTTGTAAATTCCGTTTTGCCCCTTCGTGTGAAATACCTTTCCCTTCTCTTAATTCACGTTTACCGTGATCAAATTTTGTTCTTATATATAATGCATGCATAATATCATCCATAGTTACCTCATTTGGCAAATTATCGATTACCTGTTTGGCTATATCTTTTGTAATCATTTTGTTTCTCCTTATTAATGAAATACAAAAAATGTTTTATGTTGTCACCCTGCGAATGAGGGAAAGAAAGGAATTATTCGTTGCGGCTATACTGCGCCAGGTATGATGTGTATCTTATTTTTCATAAATACTATATATACAGTATCATAGTAAAATTATATCTCAAATCAATAAGGAAAATAGTAGTCTGCTATTTGATCTCGTAATATTTATTACCTAATGCAGACACAACATTGGTAGTAATATCACATGAAATGGGCAAATTAGTGGAAACCCACAGAAAATCCTCTGCTCATAAATGCCATAGTTGTGGAAGAAAGAATTAGAATAACAAGGAAAATACTTGTTCATTCGCTCGCAAAATATAACCCTTAGAAACGCATTTCGCTGATAAAAACACCTTCAAACTCCGGAATTTGAGAAAGTTCCACCACCTGAGCGGTCCTGGCAATTTGAACCGCATCATTCATTAATTTTTTATCTAAGAGCACCTTTACGGCACCTTCCAGGCTGGAATTACCCACAAAAGAAATTCTTGCATTTATTGCCTCAGGAAAAAGACCGATGCCGAAGAGGCTCTTTTCGTTCAGGTGGTAACCGAATCCCCCTGCAATGATAATTGTCTTTAGTTCCCCGGCTTTGATGTTACACCCGGCAAGTAAAATTTCAACCCCTGCCCTGATGGCGGCCTTTGCCAGTTGAACCTGCCGTATATCTTCTTGTGATATGGATACCGTATCCGTCAAACGAAAATGGCGCTTCCCGTCTTTCTCAAATAGATTTTTTTTATAATTTAGTATATTGCTGTGTAAAGGTTTCTCATTTGTGCAAGTATCTTTACACCCCCCTTCGCCCCCCTCGCTAAGGGGGATTAAATTGGGGATTGACAGGCGGGATACTGAATTGTCGCTAGGCAGGGAGGATTTTGTTGCGGTTTGCTGAATGACGCTATTTTCATTATCAGGAGACTGCAAACGTCCCCGGGAGTTCACAAGACCAATTCTGACGAGTTCCGATACCAAATCCAAAAGCCCGCTCCCACAGATACCTTTGGGCTGACCACCACCGATAACCTCCAAAGATAATTCATCCCCAAATCTGACACGCTCAATGGCACCTTCACCAGCCCTCATGCCAGAACTTATGGTCATTCCCTCAAAGCATGGACCTGCTGCCGTGGACGATGCAACGATGCTGTCGTTCAGGATAAGGGCAATCTCACCGTTGGTACCTATGTCAAGGAAAATGGCAGGTGCCTCTATGGATTTTATGTCAATGGCCAGAAGCCCGGAAACGATATCACCCCCCACATAGGCAGAAATGCACGGAAAGGTCATTACAGGGGTATTTGCAGCAACATCGATTGATAGTTCCTGTGCTGTAGTAGTACAGGCATCAAGGATTTCGGCCTGGTAGGGATACTCACCGATTCCCTTTATCTCCTTGTTTAAGAAGATATGCTGCATCGTTGTATTGCCAGCCCCTGCGATTTGATAGATATTCTCGGGTCTCACAGCTTTTTCAGAAGATAAAACCTGTATCAAAAGATTGACGGCGGAAATGAGTTCCCTGTGCATCCAGAGAAGGCCATCCTGTCGGGATGCAGAGTACTTTATCCGCGACATAACATCGTGACCATAATACACCAGAGGATTCAGCGTTGACGAACTGTTCAATACCTCGCCACTAGTAAGGTCAACCAGCGATGCAACCACCGTAGTTGTTCCGATGTCTATAGCTATCCCATAGATCTGGTCTTTTGTATTACCATTCTCTGCAAAAAGGAGATCATCGTTGGCATACACATTTGTAAAACAAAGGTTATGTTCATTGTGTATCAACTCTTTCCTTACAAAAGGGTCGATATCGCAAACCCGGCCACCCTTTGCGTAAAAGCCCTCAATAATCTTCAGCGCCTTCTTTTCATGTAACGGGAGAATAACCTCAATGTCCGTTTTTACTGGAGTTTTACAGGCAAGAACTGTGTGAAGGATTCCTTCTTTCCTTATCTGTACCAGATCCCTTCCACATTTACCGATGCCTCCGCATGGACCCTCAATATCAACACCAAGGCTCCTTGCAGCATCAAGTATGGTGATCCCTTTTGGTATTACGCCTGTAATCTTTGAAGGATAAAATGTTATCTTAACACCCTCTGTCATAAATTTATTGTATATGGATTTTTATTTTAATTAGGCTGCCTTTGGCAGCGACTTTTGACCGCTTGTTCCTAAACTCCGTTTGGGAACACCAGGCTACCATAAAACTCTGTTTCATGGATGTCTGCTTAGCTACCGGAAATTTTACCGGTTGATTTTTCGAAACAGGGTTTCTTACCCATGGCATTCCCAAACTCTGTTTGGGAATGCCATGGGTAAACTTTGAAATCAAACATCAAGTAGTCGCCACTTTTGAGAGTCTGAAACGCAGGTTAAAACATGCGGCTACCTGACGTCATTTTGACTTGGTCTGTCATGGCCTTGATATGTCGGACAGGCGTTTTGGCACTAAGACCGCATGCAGGGGCAAGGATATCGATACCGAAATCTAAAAGGTTTTTTGAGACCGTTTGTATTTTGCTAACAGGCCCGTTTTGCAGGAGTATGGTACTTACGTTACCCATCAGCTTTTTGTCTGGAAGAGAATCCTTTGCCTCTTTTATGTTTACTGCGGAATCCACACTGATGCATTCAGGGGTGAGCCTTTTGAGAGGTTCGTAGACAGAGCTTACATTCCCGCAGATATGCACAATGACCGGTTTGCCAAGCGCATGCACACGGGTTATCATTTTATTCAGATAGGGAAGTGCAAACTCATTGAACATATTCGGACCAAGTATTTCACCCGTTGCAGAGGGATCGGATATTACGATAAGATCGGCGCCACTCTTTATAAGCGCCTCGCCATACCTGATACCATTATCCGTTAAAAAACCAAGCATACCGTGAACTTCTTCAGGCATCTGTCTGAGCGCCTTAAAAAGTGTCGTCGCATCTATCAGGGAAGTGGCAAGACTTAAGGGGCCTACCAGGTTCCCGATTACGGGAATATCAGGATGCCTCTGGTTCAATAGGGAAGTACACGCAAGAATGACGGGAAGACGGCCATCTTTGTAAGGATTTAATTCTTTTAAACTCCTCCACTCTTCAATGGATTTCAATGGATAATTTATTATACGGGGCTCGGTAACCTCGTCACCATCCTCCACTTCTCCGCCCAGGGCCTCGGCCTCTACGGTCATACAGAAGGGGATGCCAAGGTTTTCAATTCCTGACTTATCGTGCATGGCAATCGAAAGTGCTGCCATCTTTTCTGCATCCCTGTGTACCGCCGGCCAGCGACAACCCGTCCGTTCCATAACCTCTCTGCTGGCCATAGTCATCATGCCACCAGGACTGATAACCGGCGGTCTATCAACCTTCTCACCACGAAGGACTTTTAACAATCTTTCTTTTTCCGTCATATTAGCATGTAAAAATAGCCATAAAGCCTGCGAGATACAAAGTTTTTCTTCGTGTCTTTGTGCCTTCGTGGTTAATATTAATTTAAATTAATGGGAAGGCGTGCAAACCTTCTCCCGGCATCAAGAAAGGCGATCAGATTTTCATGGGGTGTCTTAATAGGAACCTCACATCCCGTGGCCAGTACAAATCCCTTCGGGTTGTCGGATGCCTTAATCACACAATCCTTTACCATATTGGTTATAACCTCCGGATTTCCCTTGAGCATGCCTTCCGCAGGGCTTACATTCCCCATTAAACAGACCTTATCGCCTACCAGTGCCTTGGCCTCAAACAAATCAATGTTATCGATACTCAGGATATCAGCTCCGCTCTCAGCCATGCACTGTATTACCCTTTTTGTCTTACCGCAAATATGGAGCACACCCGGGAGACCATACGAATGAATATGAGCATACACCTCTTTGAGGTACGGAAAGACAAACTCCCGAAAGTGTTTTTCGCTTATCATAGAACCCGTGGCCACGGGTTCAACGGTAACCGGTACACCACCAGCCTTTACATAGGCATCGATTAGGTTTTTGACCGACTGGGTAGCAACCTTCATCACGGTATGAATCAGTTCCTGATCGGTATAAAGTTCTTTAATGAAGGTCTCCGTTCCACGTAAAGCAGCAGATGTCGTAAACGGGGCCCCGATGACAGGCACGATAAAGACCTCGTTTCCAATTGCGTCTACACATCGCTTCACTGCCTCCAGATAGACCGGAAGCCTCCCATCCTTCTCCGGATCAACTGGCCTTAATTTTTTAAGGTCTTCCCGCGTTTGTATAAATGGGGTTTCCACCTGGGGTGCGTCATCTTCGGGGAAATACATTTTCGTTCCCATAGCTTCTGCCAGGGTAGAGGTGGTAGAAAAAATATAAACGATATCGTGACGGTATTTTTTAAAGCAGGCGATATTGGCATCTCCCATGTTTTTGCCATTTGTGCAAAAACTTTTTACCGTGAGATTTAAACTTCTTGATGCAAAATTCAGGATCAGGGGACTTACCAGGAGTCTATCAACATCCTTCCCCTGCAGGATTGCCTGCATCCTCTCTTTGGGTGTCATTTCATCAGCACAATTCATCGCGCACCTCCCTGTTTTTTCCTCACGCTCACCAATTCCGGAGTTTTAAAAGTTCGCTGTACCGGGATAGTTTGGAACAAGCTCCTTGCAACCCTGACTGCCTCAGCAGCATTCTTTGCATAGCCATCGGCACCGATGTTCCTTGCAAATCCCGGGGATATGGGACCACCACCAATCATAATCCTGGAAGCTATCCCCGCTTTCTTAAGGTCTTCAATAACCACTTGCATACCGTCCATTGTTGTGGTCATGAGGGTTGAAAGGCAAACGAGGTCCGCGTTTAACTCTCCGGCAGTGTCAACAAACGTTGCATACGGGACATTTCTGCCAAGGTCGTGCATTTCAAACCCGGCGTTATCCAACATGATCTTTACGAGATTTTTCCCGATATCATGGGTATCACCCTTAACGACGCCAATAACCACCTTTTTCTTATTCCACGCATCCTCCTTTGAAAGATACGGTCTGAGCACTTCGATGCCGGCATACATGGCATCGGCACAGAGAAGTATTTCCGGAACAAAGTATTCCTCGTTCTCGAATAATTCGTTGACTTTTTCCATTCCCTTTGCAAGCCCGTCCATGATGGCTTCATAAGGATCGACTTTGCATCTTATTGCCTCTGCAGCCGCTCTGCTGGCACGGGCTGTATCCATATCAATTACAGCCTGAGACAGATCATGTAAAATATCCGGCTTTTCCATAAACACCTCCTGCTTGTTATTCAAAAAAACAAAAAACTAACCAATTAACTATTGGAAGAAGGACAGTGTCTTTCCTTACAGGATAATACTGAGATGGATAAAGGTTGGATTTCCTACCGAATGACAAATGAGTCGCAGGGCAAAAGATGCCTTGCTACCTTGAGAAACGCACTAGGGAATGATCATGGAGAGTCCGTACCTTATCCATCGAACCTGGAAATGGCACCGCCACTTCAGCATGCATGCTCACCCATACCTGAGTAACAGGTATTTTTCCCAGTTCATGGCTGGACTCCCAAAAATGTAACAGAAAATTAAACCAACAAGATTGCCCTGCAATCTTATATACTATAATTATACAAATGAGTCGATATTTTACAACGTCAAAAAGTTGGTTCGATCAGATACAAGACAATACCTGTTATCAAAGGAATTTTGATCTTTCATGATTCCCCTTTGGAAAGAGGGGATACAGGGGTGTGTAAATTTGCCGGAACACACCCCCGGCCCCTCTTTTTAGAGGGGAGCTTAAAAGTCGCTGCCAAAGGCAGCCCAACTTGATGCTTAGGAAATTCAAAGTTGCAGTTGTAGCGCGAACTTCAGTATGCCTGATTCAATGATAAGGAATTTCAACGCTGTGGTTGTAGAGCGACGAGCCTCGTCGCTCTATATTGAGAAAGTTGCTGAAGACGGGAGCATTCCCGATTTTTTGTAACTGTTCATGGGGTCAGGACGACACAACCCTGACAGGGTTCTAAACCCTGTCAGGGTTAACACTCTGCAACATTTCACCAAAACCAGCGGAAGTCACAAAAAATCGGGAATGCTCCCGCTGAAGACCTAATTTAATTGTATAGGAATTTTCATTTCATTTAAGCGGTATTCGGGGTGGCACGGACAAATTTGTTTGTCCGTGTCCTCAGGTAGGGGTGGGCATTGCCCACCCCTACCCGTATAACTTGATAGTCGTTATCGGATGGAAGGAAAACCTCACCGTTGTTGGTTGTTTTCATATCCAGTACTATACTTTTGTATTTTTTGCATTTTTATGGTTAAATATCCGCAGAAATACAAAAAACATTTTTCTATTTCCGGAGGAAATAATATATGGATATCCTGAAACAAGTTGCCGAGTTGAAAGAATTTTTAGGGAAGATTTATTGCTTTATTGAAGACAATGAAGACTCCTTCAAAGACGGAGTTGAGGCCGAAGAAATAAAGAACGAAACCTGGAAATGGATGCAGGAATTGGCTAAATTTCTACCCGAAGTATAAGTATTAAAAAATATAGTTATTTTGTACACAGATGACACAAACAACACAAATTATAAAAAAGTATTTATCTGCGTGTATCTGTGAAAAATCCGTGTCCTGATTTTATAAGGAATACATATCTATGACGCGACCAATGTTTTACGAATTCAAACCACAGACGCCTATCAAGGCACCAACGGGCGCTACCCTTGCTTGTAATAACTGGGATAGCGAGGCGGCCCTGCGCATGTTGATGAACAATCTCGACCCTGATGTGGCCATTCAGCCGGAAGAACTCATCGTCTATGGAGGTGCAGGCCGTGCCGCAAGGAATTGGAAGGAATATCAAAGAATTGTAAATATCCTGAAAATATTAAAAAAGGATGAGACCCTCTGCGTGCAATCAGGCAAGCCGGTATATGTTGCCAGAACTCATGAATGGGCCCCGCGTATTGTTATTGCCAATGCAAACCTTGTCCCTGCATGGGCCAAACAGGAGGTATTCGATAAATACGATGAGATGGGCCTTGCGATGTATGGCCAGATGACGGCAGGGAGCTGGATTTATATAGGCACGCAAGGCATTTTGCAAGGCACTTACGAAACCTTTGCAGCCCTCGCCAAAAAGGCATTTAATGCAGAAACCCTTAAGGGCAAATTTGTGCTTACAGCAGGTATGGGAGGTATGAGCGGCGCTCAGCCGTTGGCCGTAACCATGAACGAGGGAGTGGTTCTGTGCGTAGAAGTACGGAGGGAACGAATAGAAAAAAAAGTAAAAGAAGGCTATTGTGATAAGATGACGGATAACCTCGATGAAGCTCTTCAATGGATCTTCGATGCAAAAGCCAGACAATTACCCCTATCGGTAGGTTTGGTGGGAAATGCTGCTGAAGTACATCCTGAACTGTTGAAACGGAATATCGTACCTGATGTTGTCACAGATCAAACACCCGCACATGATCTGATGTCGTACGTACCGGTTGGTAATGTGGAGTATCTCGACAAACTGAAGGAAAGGAATAAACGGGCCTATAAAGAAAAGGTGTTGGATGCCATTATCGATCATGCAAAAGCCATTTTAGCAATGCAAAGGAATGGGGCCGTGTGTTTCGATTACGGCAACAATCTGAGGTCACAGGCAGAGATGGCGGGTGTTGCCATGAGGGACTCGAATGGGCGATACCGCTATCCGGGTTTTGTACCTGCATTTATACGACCATTATTTTGCCAGGGAAAAGGGCCATTCCGGTGGGTGGCTTTATCAGGTGACAAGGCAGATATTGAAAAGATTGATGATGCAGTCATTGAAAACTTTTCTGATGATACATCGCTTGTAAGGTGGATAAAGCTTGCCAAAGAAAAGGCGCCACAATTGGGACTACCGGCAAGGATTTGCTGGTTGGGATACGGTGACCGCGCGAAGATGGGTTTGATCATCAATGATATGGTGAGAAAGGGCTTTGTCAGAGCCCCAATAGTTATCGGCAGAGACCATCTCGACTGCGGGTCTGTGGCATCTCCGTATCGGGAGACCGAGGACATGAAAGACGGCAGCGATGCCATCGCCGATTGGCCATTGATAAACTTCGCCCTGAATGCCATAAATGGTGCCAGTTGGGTAAGTTTCCATCATGGGGGAGGTGTGGGAATCGGCAACTCCCTCCATGCGGGCATGGTTATCGTTGCCGACGGCACAAAGGAAAAAGATGCGAGACTTGAAAAGGTATTAACGGCAGACCCGGGGATTGGAATAGCGAGGCACGTGGATGCAGGCTACGAAGAGGCTATGCAGGTAGCAAAGGAAAAGGACGTACAGATACCTGAATAAATTTTGGAATTTTCACATTTTGATATGCATCTTTTACTTTTTATCTTTGATTTTTCTGAATACAAAGTAAATTTGTTGTTTCTCTCTCTATTTATCAAATCAAACACAGATAGAAACTTTTTTGGAGGGTTCTCATATGTCTGAACTGGCTTCTAAAAAATGCGTACCGTGTAAAGGTGGGGTGCCACCCTTAAAAGGTGAGGCGCTTCAAGCCTTGCAGAAGCAAGTAGAAGGGTGGGATATGGTGGAAGAACACCACTTGTTCAAGACCTTTAAATTCCCCGACTTTCGAAAGGCTCTGGATTTTGTGAATCGGGTAGGAGAGATTGCCGAACAGGAGGGACACCATCCCGTAATCACCCTAACCTGGGGAAAAGTAGATATTAAGATTTATACCCATAAGATCAATGGGCTGACAGAAAGCGATTTTATCCTGGCGGCAAAGATTGACACAATTAGTAAGTAATTCGCTCAGCGCTTCTTTGTCTTCCCTTTCAGCAACGAGATCTGACTCAGAAGACAAAGGGAAGGTTGATGAAACGGAGGAATTGTTTAAATGGATAAAAGGATTGTTCTTGAACGAGTAAAATAATACACCGAGGTTGTAATAAAAAACTTTCCAGTTTTGAAAAGTCGTTTATAAACAGAACCGTGAAAAAGGCAAAGGATATAGATATTTATCTGGCATCTGTAAATGATATAATAAAGATAGAAACAGTTTAGTTTTTTGAAAGATGAGTTGTGCTTTTTAAGTCCCTATAGGGACGTGAGGCAATAGGCAGGCAATTTATTGCCTGTATTTTTATCAAAGAGAAATACAGTCCCGTAGGGACGATT
>SOEU01000021.1 GCA_021646415.1 Candidatus Brocadia sp. | reverse complement strand
CCTCTTGAAGTACTTTTTTACTAATCAATGGTTACTCCTATAATTTATCTCATTAGATAGAATGCATCGGACTCTTAAAGGAGATTTACTATACGTTTTATACCACATCTTTCAATTTTTTAAAAGCGTATAGTATTCCCCCCCTACAATCGCAATCCCATCCAAGGTGAGGACGTAAAGTTTGTAAACAAGCTGCCAACACCGTTAGATAACGGACATGTCTATCTAACGGGGCAAGCCGTGTCTTTCGTAATGGTCTGTCCTCGTGAAAACGGGGAGTGGGGAGTGGGGAAAAGATGTATCTTTGCACATTTCCATCCAGATAGAATTTGTCAATTTGAAAGATTCGCCCTTGACCTTTTGATCTTTTGTCATTAATCAACTGGCAACACCAAGTACCATTTTATGTACTATGAAATTTTTAACCCTCTCTTTTTTAAAGTACCTCTTATTATTTTTCTTACAGTATCTGCAATCTTTACTGCCTGTAAGGCATCTCGTTTACTTACCCTACCTTTTCCTGGATAACGTGCAGTAATTGCATAAGGGGTTAAAACTTTTGCTTCCTGTAAATCCTTTGCCAGTACTGTAAAATCAGGACATAATTCTAATAGATGGGATATGTTGTGGGTGTAAGGAAAGTCAATATTTCTAAAAACAAGGTAAGCCTTTAAATACTTTTCGGCACACTGCTGTGCATGATAGGCAATAAGCTTGTATGGACAGGAACTCTTGAGCTTAAGGGCATGTTTGGCTAAGCGCAGGTCTTCATCAGCGTGCACCAGCCATTCCTTTGTTTTTCTTATAATCTCGCTTCTGCTTTCGCTCATACAATAGCTTTCCCTCTTTGCTTGCGTAACGCGCAATTGTGCCCGGAATTTCTTTATCTATTTCAAATTCCTTTGGGGTGAGAACGACAATATCCCTTGCCATTTTTAATCCTTCAAGTACGCTGTCCATCTCCACCATCGCTTTTATGCGATTTTTTTTCACAGGACAAACTACAAGAATATCTGCATCGCTATGTTCGTCTGCAGTTCCTCTTGCGTACGAACCAAAAAGAATTATACGCTCAGGTTGAAATTTCGATACTAACCGTCTTGTTGCCTCTTGAAGTACTTTTTTACTAATCAATGGTTACTCCTATAATTTATCTCATTAGATAGAATGCATCGGACTCTTAAAGGAGATTTACTATACGTTTTATACCACATCTTTCAATTTTTTAAAAGCATATAGTATTCTTCGGGAGCATTCCCGATTTTTTGTAATTCTTTACATTTGCCAATTGGCGGACTATTATTGTATCACAAGCATTCTGCTTGTGAAATTTATAACTCAAGCTGGAAGCATGAGTTACTATTACTACATAATTGCCTTTTACAAAAAATCGGGAATGCTCCCATATTCTTCTCCACAATTGCATCCTCCGGCGTGAGGTTGCAGAGTATATAGACAAGCTGGTCAATGTGTTTTTCCAAATCGTGGACTTTGGCTTGCCCCGTTAGATAACGGATTTGCTATCTAACGGGGTTTGTTTGTCCATCTTTTGCCTGTTTTCCGCTGCACAGGCAGGCAGATAATCCTCTTTCATGATGACAAATATAAGCAAAATTCTTTAAAATCGCTATAAATACTCAACATTATATTCACTAATCAAGGTGTCCCAACACGTTCCCTTAGATCACTAATACGACCCTCTTCCTCTCCATGTCCACTAATTTCTAAGAACTTCTATTAACAGTTACTTCAATCGGAACTGACAATCTAATCTGAGTTGCTACAGGAGTATAGATATCGATATTTTGTTCCTGTGTATAAATTGATACAATCAGTGCATAACGAGTTTGCCGGTTCCAACGGCCCAGATGATTTCTTTCACGCCACCACCCGACAGAAGGATATATACCGACCAAATTAGACCCTGCAAGTTCGGCAGCCCGGCCTTGCCAAATATCAGAGTGGACAGACCCTACATTTCTGGCATCGCCTACTAACCACCTATCTCCAGGACCTTCGGTACCAGGATGTTCTCCATCATCACGAGCTTGATCATTGACACGCCTTACAAACTCATCTTCAGATTCTCCCGGCCCGTTGACTGCAAATCTGAGTGCATGAGAGGCATATCTATATCGATTATTCCAACCGACCTCTCCGGGCCCTGGTTCTATGAAATAAGAAAGTGTGACTCGCATAGTCACTATTTGTTCTCCAAGATTAGATAATTCACTCGTTGGCCATAGGAGGTTGTAAAGATGCATATCTCGGGTCACATATCGGCCGTCACGCCTGTCAAAGGGTTGCAGTTGCGTCTGCGAAATTAATGTCAAAGAATTTGACGCGCAGTAAAGGGCGCGCCCTAGATTCGGTACGCCATATCCGCAAATTCGAAGTAGCTTTGCAAAATCTTGTTTGGTAGGAGGCTGAGATTGTAAAAATTGACTTTTCATCGCATCAGTCCATTCTGCTGTATGGACAATCAAGGCACGGACGGTTTCCGGCCAAGCATCAGGATATTGGGTCTGAATTTGTGAGGCCATCCATGCTGCTTGAGCAGAAGCGGCACTCGTCATATTAAACGGTGCGAACTGGGCAACCTGCGGATCATGATATGTTGAGAGCAGCTGCAGGTCATCAGCATCCAGAATGGAATCATTAGGGCCACGTGCAACATTACCACCTTCAAAAACAACTTCGGGTTTGATAGGCCACTTCCGGGTAGGCCAAGTTACCGAAGTAGTACTGAAAGGAGAAAGCCCACCAGATGGGGCGATAGGGTAATATAAACTCAGTGTAGGATCATTGATTCTCGTTTTTTCTGTAAAAGCTCCTACTGTTAAGGCATTCCATGCCTGAGCAGGATCGTGAACCTCGTTTGTCAAATTGTCATTTGGGTAGTTGCGCCAATTATTCGAGTTATCAACATTTCCTGCGCAGACTACTATGAGCCGCCTGACATTGTCTCCATACCCGGAAGCTAACTCGTCCACCATGGCAGACCACGAGGAAGGCCTCCCACGGTCTCGGTTGTCGGTTGAAGTAACAGCCATACACACAATCCGCTTTCGTTGAGGGGCTTGAATCTCCGCTCTACTTATGCCTTGGGCGGTCATATAGCCCCAAAGTTCTTTCGAATTTTGCGCTGGAGGAGGGGGTAGGATTTTCGCGGACTCCAAGCGATGGTTGATTTGCAAGCGACCACTGTTATTAAGAATAGCCAGCAAGTCGCCATAAGCGGCTGTTCCGGCCATCAAAGTACCGTGTCCATTGTGGTCGTTTACATTCCATGCCGGAATAACTGTATGAAGATCAGCATCATCCAAGATCGGCCTGATAAGCAAGTGCCCGTTGTTCACGCCGGTATCGAGAATGCAAATGGCCACATCGGTATCGACATTAAAGCTGGTGCGACCGAGAAGTTCTTGAACTCGCTCTATCTGCTCTTGATTTTCCATTGCAATGAAGAATGAGGCTATCTCCTTGGCCGCGCGTAACTCCGCAATGTCGTCTGAAGCCTCAATCAACTGCTCCAGTTGACTTCGATTAGCATGGATGAGCTTCACTGATCTTTCGGGAAATTTCAAAAGCCCTTCAGCTCGTTCAATATGGAATTGCTCCAGCAATAAATCAAACCGCCTAACAACGGCATCATCGTCGCTACTAAGCCAGACCTCCACCCATACGGTGTTAGTAGCGGGAAGGAACATCATGTCGTCCTGCCAGAATGATTCGAGAACAGAAGCTCGGATATCAGCGATACTGCTTATGAGTTTCTTGTTTTTTGGTTCTCCTGATTTGGTTACTTGTTCTGCATAGGCAGTGATCTTTCTAAAAAAATGACCTCGCTTATCATGAGGGACATATACTGTTGCAAAGGTTTGTTTTTGTCCATCTTCTCCGACTCTCTGACGTACATTCAGAAGGCAGATGCCTGATCTTTTGGATTCCAGACTCTGAACCAGTAACTCAAAGCCAGGCTCGCTCATAAAATCAATGTAGGCTCCGTGACGCTCCACTTGGACAACGGCTTGTCGTTGTCCGACCTCATTCCATGCGGCATCAAGGCGTTGTTGTAGAAAAGTGCTGTGCTGGGAACGATCGCGGTTTGGAATCCGAGCGGATGAACCGCCTTTTCGTGGATTCGTAAATCCTTGAGTGCGTGTCGGTCCTCTCAGAAAAATATGTCTGTATTGCTTTCCGGGCATAATTTATCGCCCCTGCCGCCCGACATGAGTTCTTTGTCGTTCATTTAGCATCTGTCTCAACAAAGATATATTCACCTTCTGTTTATTATTCAAGATTGCCTGCTTAATGGCGTCTCGGCAAGCCTGATCGATTTCTGCATGACTTAAACCTTCGCTTTCCGCCAACACAGTCTTCCATGTAAATTTTGATGTCAGAAATGCAGCAAGTACATTTTGTATCAGGCGCTTGCGTTCCTCGGGCGTGGGTTGTTCATAATACAACACATCATCAAAACGCCGAAATAACGCACGATCCAAAAGTTTTGGGCTATTTGTAGCCGCTACAATTATGCTATCAGATATATCTTGCTCTATGAATTGCAAGAACGAATTAAGTACCCGGCGCATCTCACCAACATCGTTCTCCAACGACCGTTCTCCTCCAATCGCATCAAATTCATCAAAAAGATAAACTCCGGTTTCTTTCTGAATTAGATCAAATATCTGGCGCAACTTGGCACTTGTTTCGCCCATAAACTTAGTGACCAATCTATCCACCTGGATAATATGCATAGGCAGTCGTAGCTCTTTAGCCAGTACTTTGGCAGTCATCGTCTTGCCCGTTCCGGGTGGACCTATGAGAAGGATTTTTCTACGATGTGTCAATCCGTAGGTTTTCAATTTCTGTTGCTGTCGATATTCATGAATTATTCGCTCTACTCGGATTCTCAGGGTGGTAGGAATAACTAATGCCGTCATAGAGGTGACCGGTTCTTCCGACAACACCAGTCCTCGCATATCCTGAGGGAACTTGAGAACCAAAGCTCCTCTCTCCCGCCGCGCTTTGTCAATCGTTTCACGAATATCATGAGCCAGTGCGCCGTGGCCCTGGCCGGCCTCATGTGCCGCCACTTGGAGCGCAATCGTAAAGAACCGCTCCGGATCACTACTAAAATGTGATCTAATTAAGGATTTAATTTGCTCTGCCGTTGCCATATTAGATATTCCAACCTACTCATTATTGTAAAATATTAATTATACAAAATGCCCCCCAGCAATTATAAGTACAAAAACATACCAAATTTGCATAATATTACCCCTTCCCCTCCACAATTGCAATCTCCTCTAACGTGAGGTCGTAGAGTTTGTAAACCATTTCGTCAATTTGGCGTTCAAGGTAGGATGTATCTGCATCAGAATTACTATTTTTTTCATCTATTACTTTCTTTACTAAAAAATCAAGCTTATTGTGCTGTTCCGTATTTATTCTTGGTATAGGCATAATATCAGCATAACCTGGCATGAAATGCATAGTTCGAATAGCCTGATTAAATACAAAATAGTAATAATAAAACGAAATGAAAGTTGAGTTTAATAATCCTACCAAACATCTATTGCTCAATTTATCCTTTGCAGAAAAACACATAACAGTATTTAAACATAGACGATCATCGCAATTCAATGCAGCTGTAATTTTTATGTGTGGATAAGGACGTGTTATGTGAGCAACAATATCCTGTACTACTACTTTCTCACACTTGGATCTATGTAAGTCTTTTTTATTTAAGAAATGTTCTTCAAGATACCATATACCTTCTTTTCTGGGAACGATATTATAGCGCTGAATTTCCTTGCCTGTAAGAACCGGAATGCCTCGCCCTTCCATATTGACATGCGGAGTCATTCCCCCTTTTCCATACCAGAAGTCTGCATATTCTGAAATTGGTCTGCAAGATAACTTAACTTTTTTGAGTAAATTATAATAACTTTTAGGAAACCCAAAATAAAATGTACTTTCTGTCAAAATGTCTCTGGATGTTTGAAATTCAATTATAGTACCTTGTGAAAGATATCCTGTTGTAACCTTTTCCTTAGGTTTAGGCTTATTACCTTTTTGCAGTATAAAAATCAACATTTCATATAATACTGCTTCAAATGATTTGCCTGCATCTATTAATGCATATAAGTTATGTTCTGAAAGTAGTTTCTTCCTTATTTCACGCCAGGAAGTTACATATGAAAGTCCCTTTGGAACAATAAATGTAAGAAAACCGTTTTTGCTGAGCAAAGTATTTAATGTATTTCTTATAAAAAATTCAGCGAGGTCGCTTGTAGGACCATAAATACAATTTTTCTTCAGTTTGTTTTTAATTGTATCATTAATTCCTGTATATCGTCCATACGGCGGATTGGCAATCACCACATCAAATCCACCCCCTCGACTTCGCTCAGGGCAGGCCTTCTCATGAAACACTTCGGAAAAATAAATCTCAAAATCAAATTCTTTATGACCATTGGTAATCTGGCTTATCAGTTCATCAATCTGTTTTTTATAGTCCTGCTTTTTTGTGGGATTGGTTTCGTTGAAGTAGAGCGGTTTGACTTTTTCCAGTTTAGAGAAAAGATGATTGTTAAACAGGTTTTTCTCCACTCCCAACAACGAATTCCCGCAGACAATCTTGTAATCCAGATTGGGCAAAGGCTTGATGTTTTTTATGTCGTCTTCATCTACAACAAGCGATAGCCACAGCCGAAGTTTTGCGATTTCCACCGCACCGGGGTCAATATCCACACCGTAAAGGGATTTTTCTATGCATTGACGTTTGAAGTCGTAGGTTGTTCTCGGCGTATCTGACCTTAACCCTGACAGGGTTTGGAACCCTGTCAGGGTTTCTGGACTCAAGCTGCCTGCCTGTGCGTCTCCACACGCAGACAGGGAAGCTTGCGTTATAATAAAGGGAGTTAACACATTTCTCGCCTTGACAATTTCACTCATCATGCCCACGGGAAAGGCACCGGAACCTACCGCCGGGTCGCAGACGATGATGTCCGCTAATTTCTGGTCAATCAGGCTTGCGTTTTTGCGGATGCTTTCGGGCAATTTTGATTTGTAATCCGAAGACTTCTGTTTGCCCTCTAAGATTTTCTGTTCTTTGATCAATGCTATTTCTTCATTCTCACCAACTTGCTCGCCGACGTGTATAAGGGTTTCTATGTCCTCCTTGCTTACCGTAACCCTGACAGGGTTGGTGGGATAATCACGTTCAATCATTAAATCCAATTGTCCCTTTTTGACCTCGTTACCAAACATGGACAACTGGTTTTCACCAAATTTCTGATAAGTGACGATGCCGTTAACCCTGACAGGGTCTAAAACCCTGTCAGGGTTGGGAGGGTTGGGATCGGTCAATTCTGTATGCAAGTAATTAATCAGGCTTTGCTGGCACATATAGTGGACAATCTCACGGGGCGTGTAATACACGCCGTATTGCTTGTTAAATTTGCTTTCTTCGCCTTTTTTCCCGCTCTTTAATGCCTTTTTATATTCCTCAAAATTGTCGGGACGGATGGCGTTGAATTTTTCATACGCCTTGCCCAGTAGTTCCGGGTCAATGGCAACTTCCTTTTCCAGCGGCTCGTCTTCTCTGACGGTAAAGTTGTAGCGGTCAAAAATATCCAGAATGCCATCACCCTCTCGCCTTCTTTGGTTTTATTTTTATTAGAGAACAGGCTATCCGGCAGACAGATATCGGCATGCACCCAGTTATATCCGCCATTGTTTCCAATGGGGTCAAAAAGACCGCCATTTAAGAAGGGGATTTTGCAGTTAAAGCGGCTGTAATAGTGGTCGTCATGGCTGCGGTCGATGCGCAGGGCTTCGTAAAAGAGCGGCTCCAGGATGTCATTAAAGAAATTTTTATAGTCGCCGTGCTTTTTCCCAAAAAGTTCGCGCAAAAAGTGTTTGGAGCCTGTACCCCATTCGGCATCGCGGGCAACGCCAAACCAGCCTTTTTTCTGCAGAAAGTAGAGAAAAACAATTTGTCCAAGTAGTTTCTTGGCAAAGTTTACGGTATCAACTCCCTTCGATTTAAATTCATTCTGCAGGCTGGAAGCCTGCGTTACTATTTTGTCCAGTTCTTCTTTTGTGCAAATGAAAAGCCCACGGTATTTGATAAAAAATTCCTTGGTAACGGTTTCAATGTCAAATGCCTGTTCCAGTTCGGCAAGGGTTGGACTGTGTTCGTCATTTGCAAGGATATTGACCAGTCTGCTCTGGGCAGTATGGCTGTTTTCGTTTGCGCCGACAAGGAATGACCAGCGCCGTGCAGGAGTGAACTCTTCCTTTACCTTCATCCTACCGGTTTGAGCTTGTTCAAACTTATAGTCCATCTTGACAAGTGAAAAACGCCAGTCTTCCTCATCAGGTGATACAAAGGCAACCAGCGCAGCATCCTTCATTTCACCTCCGCGGCTGCCGTTCAGATACCATGCGACAAAGTTACGCTGCATGGTGCGGGCGCGTTCAAGGGAGGTCTCTTTCTGGAGTTTTACGATAAGGATATCAATCCTGTTTTCACCGTCGTTGAATTTACCGATTCTCTCCATATAGCTGATATATGCCTTGTAGGCATCGGGAATGAACTGACCCTGGTAAGTAAAAGGGGCTTCTTCAATGCGCTTTAAAAGGTTTTTGATAAAACCGATAAACCTCTCTTTATCAAAAGCACTTTCAAAGGTTTCTCTGATAATGTTTTGTGCCTGATGTTTATCCATAACACTTATTATTAACCCTGACAGGGTTCGGAACCCTGTCAGGGTTGTCCATGTTCAGATACCCCTTGACTCATGGGTTATCTTTCTATATCTTCTTCTGTAAGTTCTGAAAATCCTTTTTCTTTTGCCAGTGACTCTGCATATCTATGAATGTCTGATTTTTCTATAGGCGTTAAGACCACTTCAAAGACACTTCCTACCTCTTTCGCAGTATCTTCCGGAAGAGAAAGATGACCGTCGGGTAATACCTTTCCTATAAACTTTTTTGCATTTGTTGCCATATGATTTTTTCCACCAAGTCCAAGTAACCCTGACAGGGTTCTCAACCCTGTCAGGGTTTTACCGTTCCGTTAAATATAGTGATAGTATAACTTCCCGTTTGCCAAATACCACAGGGTTCTGTTCTGCATAGTGTTCTTCCAGGAGTTTTACAGGGATGTGGGTCTGAAGCACCGCCAGTGCCTTGAGCGGGTTAACGATTTCATCCTTAAGCGCATTCAGGGCCTTCAAGGTCTGGATGGCCGTCTGTTTTGGCAGTCCGCCTTCCTCTAGCTGTGTCAGGACTTTTTTCAGATATAGTTCCTGGTCTTCTGTCAGTTTTTGCGTGTTCTTCAAGGTTGCCTTTAAAATTCTGAGGATATTTGCAGCACTGTCACGTCCGCCCCTTTGCCCGTGATGCGGTATTTCTTCTGTTGTCGCTAAAATAAATGCCTCTTTGTTTTTATCCAGGAGGTCGTAAAATTGTTCGGGGAGCTTTTCCTTTGTTTTATCAGGACTGCTCTCCAGTAGTTTTGCCGCAGATATAAAATCCATTTCTTCCGCCTCATTTTTATGGCTGGCTTTAAAAAATTTCTGCAGCTTTCCCCGTCTGAAGTAGGTAATTAACCCTGACAGGGTTAAGAACCCTGTCAGGGTTTTTGCAGTGCGTGCCTTTTTGGGGAGTCGTTTTATCCTTTCGAAGAGGTCGGGGGATTTATCACGAATCTCTTTTATTGCCTGGAGGTATTTCAATTCGCTTTCCTCTGCCCCCTTCCTCACCTTCCAGTGTTTGTTTGGAAGTCAACCGGTTAAAGAGTTCATGCGAGCCAATGGGTTCGCCCTCAGTCAATAGTTCTGCGTCACCGCCAAGCAGGGTTAAGAAGGCATTGATTTTCGCCTCTGCGGCTTCTTTCAGTTTGATCTGGTCATTTGATTGCTTGGTCGGGAAAAAATTAAAGGTATGAATTGTGTCAAATGCCGTATCCACGCGGTTGACGCGTCCTACCCGCTGCATCATACGGGTAGGATTCCAGGGGATGTCGTAATTTATCACGGTATTTGAGCGGTGCAGGTTAACACCCTCAGCCAACACTTCAGTAGAGACCAGTATCCGGTACTCTTCTTGAGGATGACGTGCTCTGGCGTCAAAATTTTCAATGACCTTGTCGCGCGTTGCCTCGCCTGAATCTCCAGTAAAACACAACACTTTATCAGGGTATTGTTCATTTATGTTTTTGAACAGATAGTTTGCGGTTTCCTTTGATTCTGTAAAGATAATCAGATGATTCTCTTTTAAAACCGGATTTTTTGACAATTCTCCCAAAAATTTTAAAAGCTTCGGGTCGCGGTCAATGTGATGCCATAGTTTTTTAATCTCAAGGAGGATGTCATGGTCGTACTGCAAGTCATCTCTTAAACCTCCGTTAAATTCACTGCTTGCATATCGTTCCGCCTTGCCTTCGTCTATCAAACGCTGGACGGCTTCATCGTCATCGCTCTCTAGCAATTCAAATATTTTTTTCGTGTGTTTTTTGCTTACATAAACATTGCCGTTATCAAACTCTTTTATAAACATCTCATAAGAACGCAGGAATCTGTCCACCGAGTTTTTAAAGGCGAAGAAACTGCTTTCAAGACGCTTCACCAACAGGATCTTCATAAACTTGCCCATGTTCTTTTGCGAAAGTTCCTCTGGTTGTGAAATTTTACCTTCATAATAAAGCATGGGCATATAGCGGGCATATTTGAATTTTTTTGCGATCAATTCTATGGTTTTGTCGAATATTTCGTCCTCCGTATCATTGAGTTCATAAAAAAGAGGGACAGGCTTTTCAACATTAGGAAATTTGAGGTGTTGGCTCTTTATGTCTTTATAAAAGTATTTTTCGATCTCTGTTCTGGTACGACGCACCATTAAATATTTGAGGACTTTTTCACGTATTTCCCGCGCATTTTCTTTTACCGTATTTATGTATTTACCATGATCTTTCTGACGGTCCAGTTTTTTTAACTTTTTATCCAGGCTATGAAAGAAGCCTTCCAGATCCGGAAGGTTTGGGATCGTGCTTTTTCTGGCCTTTTGAAAGAGTTTTAAAAGGCTCAAAATATCTTTTGGTGCATTGTTATAGGGGGTCGCCGTCACCAGGACGACCCTTTTGCCACGGCAGATTTCTGCCAATTTTTCATAGGTAATCGTTGTTTCAGTTCTAAAACGGTGCGCCTCATCAATGATAATATTGGTGTATCTCTCTGTCCCTCTTTCAACAAGGTCATCCAGTTTGCCGAGTGATTCAAAGTCGGCCGGCGCCTTGAAATCAGAAAATACATTAGTCCAAGAGCCGGGATTCGATTTTTCTAGAAGAACGGGAGGTGCAATGACAAGGGTTCTGCCGTCAAGCTGACCTGCCAGCATTGCCGATATGTATGTCTTGCCTAACCCGACAACATCAGAGATAAAGACACCGCCGTATTCCTGAAGTATTTTTCGCGCATTTAAAACTGCCTGCTCCTGATATTCCAGTTTTTTAAATTTTTCGGGAAGATATTTCAAAAAAACTTCATCTGTCTGGCCGAGTTCATCTTTGAAATACTCATATAAAAATTTCAGATACAATTCGTAAGGAGTAATGGTATTGTTCAGCCAGGTTTTTATTTGAATCGTATCGATATACCGTTCCCTTACATCAACTGCATCCTTCCATAATTCGTTAAATTTTTGTAATGCAAATTCATAATCAGCCCTGGTTTTTAACTCGACATTAAACTCAAAGTTATCGATAAGACCAGACTGAGTAAAGTTGCTCGATCCTGTAATGACCCTTCCAATATCCCTATCGCCTTCAACAAAGGTCATTATGTAGAGCTTCGCGTGAATGTTTTCGGTTGGGTACGCCCTGATTTCCAACTTTCCACTTTTGAGCCATTCAATAAACTTCAGAATACCCTCTTCAACTGTAGAATTATCCTCTGAATTCTCTACTTCTTCAGTGACAGATTGTTCGAATTGTTCTTTTACTTCGGCGTGAGAATAGGGAAGTGATGGTTGGTAATTGTTTTTTGCTCTTTGAATGAGTTCTGTTGTCTGTTTGTTTGTGCTTATACCAATAAGAATCCTGATCTTTTCGGTATTTTCTAAGGATTTATAAATGGCATGAAACCCGCTTGTGTAGAAATAACCAACGAGCACATCGAAAAATCGGGTATCTTGAATAAGTACCCTGAATCTTTCTTGCAGGCTTTTATCTTCTTCGTTGGTAATAAAGGTGAGGTCTGAATTTATAGCCACTGACTTAACTCACTTGAAATACCGAAAAAAAGATTTCATATTACTTAAATTATTAAAAATCAGACTGCTTAGCCCCTATCCACATCGGTCTTCTCTGAAGGCCAGTAATAGGCATCCGGGGTATTACGGGCGCCGAAAATCGCGGTGCCGATGCGGACCATGTTTGCACCTTCTTCAATTGCGATCTGATAATCGCCTGACATACCCATGGAAAGGTATTTCATCTGTACGCGGTCGATACCTTCCTTTATTATATTGTCGTATATCTCTTTTAATACCTTAAAACACTTGCGGATCTTCACCTCGTCTTTGGTAAAGAGACCAATGGTCATGAGTCCATATATTTTTAGCGTGTCGTATTTGGCTGTCTGTTTGACTAGTGAAATCGCCTCTTCCGGTGCAACACCATATTTGCTCTCTTCATGGGAGGTGTTGACCTGGACCAAGATATCCAGGGAACGGCCTTCCTGCTGCAGTCGCTGATCCAATTTCTCAACGAGATGTAATCGATCCACAGAATGGATCATATCTGCAAATTTCAGGACGTCCCTGACCTTGTTGGTCTGAAGGTGTCCGATAAAGTGCCATTCCGCATCCTCATTTTTTAAAACCTCGTATTTTTTAAGTGCCTCCTGCACCTTATTTTCCCCGATAATGCGTCCACCGGCCTTAACGGCTTCTCGTATTCGTTCCGGTTCCACGGTCTTCGTGGCCATAACCAGAACAATTTCTTCGGGTTTTTTACCTGCCTTTACGGCAGCGTTGGCAATGTTTTGTTTCACCTGTTCCAGGTTTTCTTTGATTGACATATGTTCTCCTAAAATATGGAATGTTTCTGACGACTGCCAGTTGTATAGTCAATAAATTGATAAACCACCCCTTCGATAGGTGGCAATGAACATATCATATTCTACCTCTAAGAATCAAAAAAGAAAGTCTTAAAACGGGTATTTGACCTATGCAAAACGGGTAAACATCCCAAACAAGAAAAAAAGGACAATTAACAACTGGAATCCTTTCTCCTTTGCGTGCGGAATCATATCCATTTTGGATTTTTGTAAAATCTCTGTTGCATTTGGTGTTTAAACTATGTACCTTGTCAGTAGTATACTACGTTAAGAATGGCAAATGAACAACCGACCATTTTTATGAAGAAATTTATGGGAAAAATACCGCATAGTGTTATTTCATCTACAAACCTGAAATTCACGCATTCTTTCCTTTGTTTCATAGGAGTCTTGTTTGCCGCGGTTTTCATTATTGGCCGGCTCGCATACGGTTCGCAACCACACCATACAGAAAAGCCATCATTATTTTTACCCGGAAAATCTTTCCATGGTAAGATCTGTGGCAGTTTAGACAGAAAGGGAGAGTCAGGAGAGAAAACTCATACGGAACCGGATGATAATCAAAATCTGCCAGCGGTTGCCCGGTTTCAGGATCCCAGGGCATGGGACAGAATGTACTGCCAAAATACGCACCCCGGAGATTACGACCCACAAACTACTGCCTACGGTCTGCAATCCGTTGCTACCGCCCCTATTGTAACAACCGGTCCCGCTTCGAATGTAACACATAATTCAGCATCATTACAGGGAACGGTAAATGCAAACGGATTGTCAACGACCGCATGGTTTCAGTACCGGATTGTCAACGGGCCATCCAAAAGTACCTTTGCAACACAAACGATAATTGGGACAACCGACACAGAAATAGGTATCAAGATAATTATGCTGCTTCCGGGAACGACCTATTACTACAGGCTTGTTGCGAAGAACGACGCCGGCACTACGTATGGAAGTGAGATGTCATTTACTACGGCAGATATAAATACATCTGTTACAACGGAAATAACCCCCCCCATTGGTGCGATAAGCATTAACAGCGGCACTCATTGCACCAACTCTTTCACCGTTACAGCAAACCTTTCTGCTACCGATAATACCGGTGTTACGGGTTATTATCTCTCTACAAATGCCACGCCTCCTTCTCAATATACCCATGGCTGGATATCTGTAACGCCGGCTACCACCTATAATGAAGACGTCACCTACACCATAAGTAACGCTGATGGCATGAATACGGTGTATGCCTGGTATAAGGATGCTTCCGGGAATATATCAGAAGCAGCTAGTGCTTCTATTGTTGTGGATACAACCCCTCCAACAATAACGATTACCAATCCAACATCCGATCAAATCTATACGACCAAAAGTGACGTGGTAAGCATCAGTGGCAGCGCTTCAGACGACATCCATGAGATAAGCAGCGTGGTGTGGATTCATGACAAGGAGACGAGCAGGACAGAAAGAAGGACTATTGGCTGGACTGTACCAAATATTGTTTTAGCAAAGGGAGAAAATGTGATAACCGTAAAGGCTACAGATCATGTTGGTAATACAGGAACGGCTACGATAACAATAACATATGCCGAGGCCGATACCATCCCTAAGGTGATAACGGGGCATGCAACAAGTATAACAACTGACCTGGCTACCTTAAGTGGGACTGTTAATGCAGTGGAATTACCGGCAACGACGTGGTTCCAATACGGCACGAGCAGCGAACATTACAGCGGCACTTCATCAATACAAAATATAGAAAATGGCTTGCATGAGGTACCCGTAAGCAACCGGATAAGCGGATTACAGGCGGGAACGGTATACTATTACCGTCTTGTTGCACAAAACAGCGCCGGCACTACGTACGGGAATGAAATAACATTCAACACATTGCCACCAAAAGGCAACATTTACGGAAATGTAGTGTCCTTTCTGAAGGAAGGGCCTGTTGAATCTGCGAAATTACAGCTCAAAGGAACAAAGGCAAGGAAAAAATCTTTCAAGGTAACATTTTCTGATGCACATGGATTTTTCGAATTTAAAGATTTAGATGCAGATACGTATGATATCACGGTAACAAAAACTGATTTTAAGAGTATGAGTCAGACGGTTGAGATTGAAGAAGGCGAGGGAAAAAAGATTGAAATTAAATTGAAAAAAACAAAAGAGGAAGACAAGGCTCAACCAAAAGATGTCAAAAATGATCAACAGAAGACAAACGAGGCTTCACAAAAGCAAGATTAAAAAGAATATGCTCTGTTAATCATTTTGTTTTCAAGGGATGCGAATCGGCTCTGCTTTTTTGCCCTATTTCAGATACTTCTTTCTCCACTCATCATATCGCTTCTTCATTTGATTGATATGTGCTGGTACATGTTCCTCATATACTTTTAACCAATCATCTAGGGTAACGGTTTCGTTCTCCATTGAACCGACTGAGTTTAACCAAACCGACTCAGACAATGCCTTTATAAGTTTGTACGACGACAAACGGAGTCTCCTGAATAATTCCAATGCATCTTCAGTACTTTGATCCTGATAATGAAATGCCGCAGACCATTTGTCCTGATCATAGTCTGCAATGGATTTCCCGGGTTCAGCAATCAATTTCCTGCACTTGATATATGCATTCGCCTCACTGTCAGCAATATGAATGATAACTTCATGGATACTCCAGCGATCAGGTGAAGGTTTGAATGACCACATCTCCTTTGGAAATTGTTTTAAAGCCTCAGTAAGCTGGACGTATCCCTTGCCGTACGATTCGATTTTTTGCATTCGTTCTTCTCTCGTCATTACAATACCCCTTATATGCTTTAATGATTAGAAGGCACTGTGAAACTATAGTAAGAATAAGAAACCAAAATTTAAAATTATATTTAACTATAAATCAATTTTAGCTTTTTTTCGAATAAATTCTTCAGACATTTTCAATGAGGGACTCGTAAAAAGAAATGATGGATCGACGAACAGCCCATTTTTACACGGGGAAGACTTGCAGGTAATTTGGTTGCGACTATGCAGTGCTATGTTATAATAATTGAGTAAATAAGTTTTGGACAATCATCTTATTGACTTAGACTTATGGGGAGGAAGAGGTACATGAAGGGAGTTTGGGCGTTTCTTGGAATATCAATATTTTTTGGTGTTTTTGGCGGCATAATACAGGCTCAAAAACTGGATAAAGGGGTAGGTCCGTACGGGGAATTCTGGAAACCAATTCCTACCCAGAGATACTGGGCTCCGGACTATTTTTATTCACCGCCGGAAGAACCAAAAGGGATTTATACCGCTGATGAGTGCACGCTCTGTCATAAGGCATTAAATCCAGGGCTGGTAAAAGCATGGGCAGAAAGTAGCCATGCCAATCTGGACAAACTTCAGGGTTATCAGAAAGAAAAACTGGCCGAGATAGAAAAAAATCTCGGAAGAAAGCTTACCAAAGTGGGTTGCATCGATTGTCATGGAAAAGTTGGAGCAGAAAAACTTGATCACGCAAAAGAATTAGTAATGACCAGTTCCACCCTTTGTGGCGAATGTCATAAGCAAGAATACGAAGAGTTTGAATCTGAAAAACAGTATGGTATCCCGGACTGGAAACCAGGCAGGGAAAGCCACGCAAAGTCATATGATGCCAATCTGGACGTGGATGTATGGGCTGCGGTAGACAAGAATGTCGTTCAGGGTTGCGATATGTGCCATAACATACAACACAAATGCGACAGTTGTCATACCCGCCACGCCTTTAAGGCTTCTGAATCCAGGAGACCGGAGGCATGTCAAACCTGTCATAACGGGCCAGACCACCCGGACATCGAATATTACAGGGATTCCAAACATGGCTCTATCTATTTTATTGAAGGACACACCTGGGATTGGAGCAAACAACTCAAGGACGCGAATTACATCTCTCCCACCTGCCAATCCTGTCATATGTATTATAAAGGACAGTATTCCCATAATATGGTTAGAAAGGCCATTATGGGTGAGGGTGATGTGTTATTTTATGACAATATTTTCAAGGGAATCAAACCAACGGATTACATCAAGAATAGCAAGGAATTACTGTCGAGACGAGAAGCATGGATCGAGGTCTGCGTTCAGTGCCATTCACCGCGGTTTTCCCGTGATTATCTGGATTCTATGGATAAGGCTTCAGATTCGATTTTTCAGTACGTGAGTGATGCCTATGCGACGATAAAATCCCTCTATGAAGAAAGGATACTTTATCCCATGCCTGAAAACAGGCCCAAGGCGCCTGCTCCGGTAACTGAAAAGTATCCTGATCTCCTTGGTGGTTTCTACGGCGAATTTTGGGCAAAGGACGGTAATCCAAGCAAGATTGAAAAGGACTTTTTATACATGTGGGAAAATGATGCCTTTCTTGTCCGAAAGGGTTTGGCTCACATGAATCCCAACGGCTTTACCTATATTTCATGGTCAAACTTGCTCAAGAAATATGTGGATATCAAGAGTGAGGCAAATACCTTGCGGCGGTTGGCTGCGCTGGAAAAGAAGAGAGTACGGGCCCGGCTAAAAAAGAAAAGCAAATAGTATCTGTGTATATTTTATTATAAATCATTGATATGGAAAATCTTACACAATGGCATCTTACCTTCGCTGGTATTGAAAATCTCTGGTTACGTGCGCTTGTCTTATTTCTGGCGATTGCCGCACTCTACCTTTCCTGGATTGGCGTCAAAACGTTCTCTCCCCTTACCAAACGGTTGCTCCTTTTCACTCTCCGTTTTGCTGCTACGACACTCATAGTTATCCTCCTTCTCCAGCCGCAAATTGAGCAAAAAGAAGTTCTTAAACTAAAAAACAAGGTCGTATGCCTGTTGGATAATTCAGCGAGCATGACTCTGAAAGGAGGTGATACCGGCATCACCCGCTTCCAGCTTGTGAATAAATTTTTCAAAGACAATGCACCTTTTCTTGAAGAACTGCAGAATAATTTTGATGTCGATTACCTATCCTTTTCCGATAGCATAAAAGAGATCTCTTATAACGATATCGAAAGGGGCCTGGGTCTCGATGGCAAGAATACCGATATCGTCCAGACACTCAAACTCCTGAAAAAACGCTATGAGGGTAAATCCATCAGAGGATATCTGGTCTTTTCTGACGGCACCGACACGGTCGAACTTCCTTCAGGCGTAAATAAACTCGAAATCATTTCAAATCTTACAAGGGATCTTTCAGCTCCATTCTTTACGTTTTCACCAGCCGGCAATATGGAGGCCAGAGATATCGCAATCAGCAATGTCTCGTACGACAGCTTCACCTTTGTACGAAGTCCATGGAAGGCAGATGTCGTCATAAAGATTTTTGGGTACAAAGACCTCAAGCTCCCTGTTACGCTCAAACAAGGCAATGACATCATCTCGTCGAAAGTCTTAGATACGGGGAACGAGAGAGAACTGCACATAGAGCTGTCATTTACACCCCACACGACAGGAACGTTCCTCTATACGATATCAGTTCCCCTCCAGCCCCATGAAGCCATTACGGAAAACAATCAAGTCAGTTTCCTGGTAAAGGTGGTACGCGATAAAATCAGGATTATGCATGTCTGTGGTCGCCCGTCCTGGGATGAACGTTTTCTGAGACGGGTATTAAAAAGCGACCCCAATATTGATCTCATATCCTTCTTTATTCTGCGAACACCAACCGACGTCTCTGAGGCAAGAAACGATGAACTTAGCCTTATACCTTTTCCCGTAGACGAACTGTTTACCCAGGTACTCAGCAGTTTTGATTTGGTCATTTTCCAAAACTTTGATTACCGGCCCTATGACACCTCGTTCTTCCGATTTTCCCATTATCTGAGTAACATCCAAAAATTTGTAACGGAAATGGGTGGCGGCTTTCTGATGATTGGCGGAGATATTTCGTTTTCACAAGGCGGATACGATGGAACTCCTATTGATGAAATCCTTCCCGTAAATCTCACCATGGGAAAAGATATTATTGATACAACCCGATTAAAGGCGACCCTGACCAATGATGGGCTGAAACATCCGGTAACTGCCATTGACGCTGACACAGACAGAAATATTGCTCTTTGGAAAGGACTCCCCGAACTTGACGGATGCAATGTAACCGACGGGTTGAAGTCAGATGCCGTACCACTTGCAACCTATCCGGTAAAAGGAAATCCACCTCTTATTTCTATTCGAGATACGGGACAGGGCAGATGCATGGCCATTACCACTGATTCTTTATGGCGATGGAATTTCCTTTCCGTTGGGAAAGGCGGAAGCAATAGACCTTATATAAAATTTTGGCAAAATTCCATAAAATGGCTCATCAAAGACCCTACCTTAAACCCTATCCATATTATGGTAAACAAAGAAACGTTTTCCCCGGGTGAAGAGATACAAATTAAAATCGATGTAGTGGGTGGGAACTATCAGCCATTGAGCGGCGTACAATTAGGTATAGACATCGCAAATGAATTTTCTGGGAAAAGCATATTCTCCGCAAATGGAGTCACTGGGAGTGATGGTCAATACAGATTCACCATCAAACACGACGGAGAAGGTTACTATATTGTGAAAGTGCTGGCAAAGAAAGAAAACGAGGAAATTGGACAGGATTATGCCGTCTTCAATATAGCCTTAGAAAACAAAGAATTTAAAGACCCTTCCATCAAAAGAGATATTCTTGCAAAACTGGCCGAGGTTTCAGGGGGAAAGTACTTTGACCTTCCCGCAACAAGTATCAGAGAAAAGTTTTCAATTGAAAATCCTCCCATTGTAAAGCTCGTAGGCAAACGGCAAATCTCCCTGTGGGACAATGGCTATATTTTTATGATGATACTAACTATCGTTTCTCTGGAATGGTGGATACGAAAACGTGGTGGGTTAAGTTGAGAAGTAATTGTTCTCCGCAGAGAGCGCGGAGAACGCAGAAACGCAGAAGAGAAGTAAAGGGAATAGATGAAATTTGTATAAATTTTTTTGTTTATCCTTATCATACTCTCTGCGACCTCAGCGTTCTCTGCGGTGGGCTGAACTGTTAAGCTGAGACAAAAAACACTTGCAATAAAATACCTCATTTAGTATATTTTATTCTTTGCTTTACATACCTTAATCTGACGCTATTATAATAAAAGAGGCTATTCAGGGAGAGGTTTTCACTTGATAATAGCGATTGATGGTCCTGCAGGTTCCGGGAAAAGTACCGTTGCCAAGATGCTGGCCAAACGGCTGGGCTTTCGATATCTCGACACAGGTGCCATGTATCGGGCGCTTACGTGGAAGGCAATGCAAAAGAATGTAAACCTCAATGACGAAAATGCTTTGTGCCAGCTTATGGATAAAACTTCCATAGAGTTCCACAAGAAAGACGAGAGCTTACATGTGTTTGTAGACAGCGTTAATGTCACGGAAGAAATCCGTTTACCCTCTGTTACAAATAATGTTCATTATATCTCAAATACGCCTGGTATTCGGCGTCGCATGGTAGAACTGCAGCGAAAACTTGCAGGCGAAGGGAACACAGTTGCCGAGGGAAGGGATATGGGGACAGTTGTTTTCCCGCATGCAGAAAGAAAATTTTTTCTGGATGCAGAGATTGAAGTACGTGCCAGAAGACGTTATGGTGAGTTTAAGCCATCGGAACACGGAGTCTCCTATACCGATGTTATACACGATATGGAAACACGGGATAGGCGCGATACAACAAGAAACAACGCACCCTTAACAAAGAGTAGCGATGCGATTTACATAAATACTACAAAATTGACTATTGAAGAAGTGATGAATCTGATACTGAAAGAAATTGGATTAACCTTGAAGAAGTAGGACTTTCGTACAGGATACAAGCGTATTTTATTTCATGAAACTTTTTTAATTTATTTATTTTTTATTTCGGAGAAATCATCAAATTATGGATCGTGATATTTTAAAAGAATACAATGTGAATTTAACCGACATTGAAAGAGAAGTTGAAGAAATTATGGGAGGCGAGGATACCCAAAAGAAAGTGGAATCTACGTATTATGATTCTATCCAAAATTTCGAAGTTGGCTCGGTTCTCAAAGGCCGTATCCTCAGTGCTCTGGGTGATAACATTGTCATAGACTGCGGATATAAATCCGAGGGTATGATACCCAAATCTGAATTTGACGATCCTTCCGAAATAAAAATTGGTGAAGATGTAGAAGTTTTATTAGAGGCGGTGGAAGATGATTCAGGGCTGATTAAATTATCCAAACGCAAAGCGGACCGCATACGTGGATGGGAAAGGGTTATTGCAAAATATAAAGAAGGTGATATCATAACGGGACGTGTTACGAGAAAGATCAAGGGAGGTCTCCTTGTAGATATGGGTGTACCTATATTTTTACCAGCCTCACAGATCGATGTAAAGCCACCCGGTGATATTTCTCAATACATCGGACAAGACGTCACTTGTCGAATCCTTAAAATTGATGAGGCGCGGCAAAACATCGTTGTTTCCAGAAGAAAGCTCATTGAGGAAGAACGAGACAAAAAGAAGCAAGGGTTATTGGCAGAAATTGCAGTTGGGCAAATCAGAAAAGGGGTGGTAAAGAACATTGCCGATTTCGGTGCATTTATAGATCTTGGTGGGCTTGATGGACTCCTCCATATTACCGATATGAGCTGGGGCAGGATAAGCCACCCTTCAGAGATGCTTGCCATCGATGATGAAGTCGAGGTAAAAATACTTGACATCGATAAGGAAAAGGGAAAGGTCGCTCTGGGACTAAAACAAAAGTCTCAAAACCCGTGGTTGCAGATAGAAGAAAAATACCCTGTAGGCTCGAGGGTGAAAGGCCAGGTTGTCAATATCATGTCGTACGGTGCCTTTGTAAAACTGGAAACAGGTATCGAGGGACTTGTACACATCTCAGAAATGTCCTGGACACGCCGCATTAATCATCCGTCGGAGATGGTTGCTATCGGAGATATGGTCGAAGTTGTCGTCCTTAAGATAGACAAAGAAAAGGAGGAAATCTCCTTAAGCATGAAACAGACGGAAGTCAATCCATGGACTGTTATCGAAGAGAAATATCCACCCGGAACCAGGATCAAGGGCCGTGTCCGCAACCTGACCAATTATGGTGCATTCATCGAGATCGAAGAAGGTGTAGATGGCCTGCTTCACATATCGGACATGTCCTGGGCAAAAAAAGTAGGACATCCATCAGAAATTGTTAAGAAGGGCGATAAAATTGAGGCCATAGTGCTTTCGGTCGACCGTGAAAAAAAGAGGGTTGCTTTGGGTCTGAAACAACTCTCTGATGATCCATGGACAAAAGAGATCCCTGAAAAATTTAAGGTCGGCGATGTTGTCGCCGGCAAGGTTACCAAACTAACAAATTTCGGTGCATTTCTGGAACTCGGCAAAGGGATCGAAGGGTTGTTGCATATCTCGGAATTATCCAGCGAAAAGGTCACCAATCCTGCCGATATCGTCAATATCGGCGATGAATTGGAAGTCAGGATTATTCGCATCGAACCCGAAGCGAGAAAAATAGGGCTCAGCCTCAAAAAATTATCCGATACAGAGGGAAGAAGTACGGTAACATCGCCTTCAGATGCAGGTTCCCAACAGCAATCATGCAGTGAAACTGTGGAAACATCAGAAAAGGAGTCGGGCACTACGAACGGTTAATGGTCCCATCATACAACAAAGAAGGAGACATACATACGGAATCGGCTTTACAAACATATCTGAAAGAAATTAACCAAATTCCGTTGTTATCTCCCGAAGAGGAAAAAGAAATAACAAAAAAAGTTGTAGAGGGAGATGAGAAGGCACGGGAAAAACTGATACGTTCCAACCTGCGCCTGGTTGTTAGTATTGCAAAAGAGTATATTAACCGGGGACTTTCCTTTTTGGACCTAATCGAAGAGGGGAATATCGGTCTGATTCGTGCTGTTCAGGGATTCGATCCGTCGACTGGATATAAGTTCAGTACGTATGCCACGTGGTGGATCAAACAAGCAATTCGCCGTGCTTTAACGGATAAGACAAAAACAATCCGTATCCCCTCTTACATGATTCAGAAAATATCCAAACTGAAAACTGCATCGACCGGTCTTTTGGACAGACTTGAAAGACCTCCGAGCCGTGAAGAAATTGCAGAGGAGATGGATATTACAGCAAAAAAGGTTGAATCCATAGAACATGCTATACGCTCAACGGGATCCCTCAGCAAAACGGATATTACAGGTTCCGACCTTATATGGGCTCTTGATAGTATTCTACCCGACAGTAGAACACCTGCTCCTGAAGATGAAATGGAAGAAACTTATGAAAGGGAAAGTTTGGAAAGACTCCTGGAGGTTATTGATAAAAGAGAAGCTACAATAATAAAACTGCGATATGGATTGATCGATGGTGAACCAAAGACACTGGAGGAAATTGGTTCGCTATTACATATAAGCCGCGAACGAGTTAGACAAATAGAGAAAGAGGTCATCAAAAAGTTACATTATATTTTGACAAGGGAAAAATAAATAAGCCTATGAACGATTTAAAAAAATTGATACGAGATATACCAGACTTCCCGAAAAAAGGAATCATTTTTAAAGATATCACACCCCTGTTACAAAATCCAAAAGGGCTGAGAGGCGCAGTTGAAACGATTTCTGATTATTATAAAGATAAGAATATTGATATCGTAGTCGGCGCCGAGGCACGCGGTTTTATCCTGGCGCCCACCGTCGCTTTCAATTTAGGCGCCGGATTTACCCCTATCAGAAAACCCGGTAAACTTCCCTACGAAAAGATTAGCATGAGCTACGCACTTGAATATGGTACCGATGTGCTCGAAATACACAAAGACGGTATTATGGAAGGACAGCATGTACTCATGGTAGATGATTTGTTAGCAACCGGAGGGACCATGGCTGCCTGCTGTAAACTGGTCGAATCTCTTGGAGGAAACATTGTGGGATGCGCCTTTTTGATTGAGTTAACCTTTCTCAATGGCAAAAAGGCCTTAGACAAATATGACATATTTTCAGTTATCAAATACTGAAAAATATTCTAACCCACAATTTTTTAATTCACTTCCTGACCCACAGAAAAAGAGTATTTTAGCATGGTTACTTTAAAGTTATTTCAATCGATTGGCCTTCCTTCCATATTTGATTGAATACCTTTGCATTCTTCAATGCATCCATTACCTGTTTTTCAATCCACATAATTACATCACTATATCCACAACTGAAACATCTGATCATCCATGGTACTTTCATCGTTTTAACCATTACAGAAACAGCTTCACCATCACAATTTGGACATTTGGTTGAAGAAATAACGGCCTTGTATTTTTCTCCGATTTCTTTATTCGAAAAATGTTCTGGCATTTTTATACTCCTTGAGAAGGATTTTGCATATCAAATCATTATTCTATTCAACAAACTCTAGCAAATAAATGTTTCCAGCTATTCATTATTTTCTGAGCTTTTCGTTTAAGGCTGAATGCTCAGTAACCTTTTCAACAACAATCATGGTGGGCGCTAATGGATTCGAACCACTGGTCCCTTGCGTATGAAGCATGGAAAATAAGTATAGCTACTTTTTATTCTGATTTCAAGTTTCTTATTTTGTTCGGGTTAATGTCAAAAGGCGCAAAAGGCATCCCTGGCTTGTTTCGGTATATTTTGGGGTATTATGTTCACATTTTGTTCACAGTCCTTTCTCCTTTAAAGAACTAAAAAGGGGGTGATAAATTTGGCAGATAAAACCAAACGCGAGTCAGAAGATACCGATTATCGGGATTACGATCCTAAAAAAAAGAGGATGCAAATACAGGCCGTAAAAAATTTCAAGATCTGATAAACAGATTCGACAAAAATTATCTCGAGAGGTAAAAAGGCATGATTACAAAAAGAACGGTAAAATGGGTGAAGAGCGCTTTTGGGAGTATATTGATGACGACACAGGCCAACGAATAAAACAAATTGCCCTTGACGAAACTCAGTATAACCGCAAAACAGTGGAAGTCTTGATTGAAGGTCATATGAAAGAAAATCAAGGTGTTTCTTATGGTGAAGCACTTCAGGCAGTTTCAAAAGAGCATCCGGAATTTTTCATTTAATAGGAGTTAAACACATGGCACAACAAACAACTTACAAGGAAATTCCAGAAGTCAAGACGTACAAAAAATTAAAAGAGCAACTGGAACTTGAGCAAAAAAAGCTGACAGAGGCAGAAGAAGAACTCACACAATTAAATACCAGGCTTAAGGAATTGGAGGGTGAAAATTCAAAAGCTGAGTCAAAAAAGAAGGAAGCTTTAGAGCGTTACGCAGCAAATAAAACCAGTTTAAGAGAATTGAAGAGTGAAGTTCGTACGCAGTTCCTGGACACAACACAGGATCAGAAAAATACCAGGGAGCTTATCGATGTTATTGAGTCGGTAATCGAAAAGCAAAAGGACACTATTAAAAAACTACAGCCACAATTGAAAGAGATTTCCTGTACTATTTGGGTACAAATCGCAGATATATACCAGAAGAAATTGGAAAACGCGATCGGTGATACAGCAAATTTCTTATGGGTAGCCATGCGGAATGCTAATTATAGTTATATGTCTCAACTAACTATCCGTGACTTGCCAGAAAGATTAAGGATATTGGCTGCACCCGATCAACAAGAAAGCGAAAACCTGCGGAAACAAACTCTGGAATGAGTTTGTTGAAGCGGAATAAAGACATTTAAAAAAAAGCTTGTGATAGCAGAAATCGTTTAAGGCCTCAAACCACCTTTAAACGGACTCCTTTCCTATTGCAGGCCCTTAATTTTTTTGCAGGATGGAGGGCCGGCTTCTCCCCCTTATATCGCTGCCGGGTATGTACCCGGCAACGCCGAAATTTTCCTACTGTCATCCTGCATTACGGTTTTGTGATTCCCAGATCCTTGCAGATTTTATGAACGAGGAATTCGTTAATCTCTTTATGCCTGGGTACCGTTGAAGTTTTCTTCAAAGCGCGGTTGACATACACGGTGTGATTCCCACCCTCTCACAAAAATTCACATCCCTGGGTTTCTAAATGGCGGATAAGGTCCCGGCGCTTCATGGTGTCGAAACGGAGAACGATTCTTTTATCACATCCCGACCTTGAAGCGATTCTTCTGCTAATTGCCTATTAGCATCCAGGACTAATTGCACTGCCTCTTCAAGGTTGCTCCGTGCTTCCTCTAATGTGTTTCCCTGCGTATTGGCGCCCGGTAATTCTTCTACAAATCCTATGTATCCTTCGGGTACCTTTTGGAAGACTGCCGTCAATTTAATTTGCATGACGAATTCTCCTAAATATTTTGCTTATCGTGATCATCCTTTTTAAATTCACTCAGCTCTTTTCGTAATTGTTTAACTTCGCTTCTCAATTGCTCAATTTCTTCGTTGGTTTTTTTCCCGTAGTATGACTCCTGGACTACCTCGCTGATAAGCTCCTCAACCCCTTTCGCCATTTCTTTCGTCTGTTTTTCACGCTCGTATGGAGTAAGTTCTTTTTCCTTTTTATGATGATATTTTATGAAGGAACATACTGCTATGATTATGACTATTAATCCGATTAATGCTTCCATTGCGATAAGGAAAACTGGTTTTTATAAGTTGATTATAGAGGTTAGAGGGCTTGGACAATGACCGAAGCGAAACGCACTACGGCCCGCATATGACTGTCTGACAGGGCGCCCCCCCGCCATATGCGTTTCCAGAACCCCTTATTTCTTTGAGGTCTCTTTTTTAGGAGTGCCCAGGGCCTTTTCTATCAATTGCCTTACGGCCTCAGCTCTAGATTGAATCCTGTTTTTAAAACGATAATCGTCAATCACATCCAACATTTCCGAGGGAAGGGTTTGACAGGCAAGGGGCGCTTAAGCCGGTGGATGTGAGGTTTGAGGAGTTTAATGGGAAGCCTTTAAGGATCGCCATTGTGGCAATAAACGGCGAGAGGGTGCCGGTGGTAACGTTATCTGATATTGCGGATTATTTAGACTATCACAAAGAGGTACTTTGGCGGTTAATTAATGGTGATGCCCTCTTAAAAGAGTGGTCAGTTATTGTCGTAACGACAATGACTGACGGCACAAACTATGAAGTTCTGGCCTTAACCCTTGATGGTTTTATCGGTTTGATGGTCAAAAATCAATCCAAAAAGGGTGAAAAATGTCGAGCGACAGGAAAGAATCCTGACATTTCAGAGGTGGGCAATACTTACCCTGTGAAAGATTATGTTTCAGGAAAGGGACCACTTGGATTCAGACAGGATCCCACTGACCGCCTAGGAGATGAACGCTATCTTTGAGATGATTAAGTATTATGAGAAGACCCGGAGTGCCAATACGTACCAACTCCTCAAGAAGACGTTACAGAAGGTGTACCCGGATATTGTGATCTCTGATAGTGAGGCGATGGAGAAGGTGATAAAGCAGTTAGAGTTATCGTTTAAGTAGAGGAGGTAAAACAGTTATGAAAATGAAAAGGGTGTCAGAATTTTTAACTGAGGATGAGATTAGCGCGATCCTCCGGGCGCCGGACAGAAGGACGTTACAGGGTAAGCGGGATTATGCCCTCTTGCTTCTGATGTTTTCCACGGGGCTCAGAAAGGCGGATGTGTGCAATCTGACGGTTGCAGATATTACCACGTACCGGAATCAACCGGTGGTTGACGTGATGGGCAAGGGGAAGAGATATAGGCGTGTTGCGCTGAATAGGGATGTGATGGAGGCGATTGTGGATTATCGGAAGACAATCCTCCCCCTCACCCCCTCAGAAGGGGGACAATATCTGTTTTACACCCTGGGGGAGCATGGGAATTGTGATATGAGGCCGCTTACCCATAAGGCGGTAGATTGTCTCTTACGGCGTGTAAAGAAGGATGCCTTGATCTACAAGAGGATTACTCCGCACACGACCAGGCACACCTTTGCTACCACGCTCCTGGATAAAGGCGTTGACCTGAAGACGGTACAGGAGCTTTTGGGGCATAACCACATACGGACCACCGAGAAGTATCTGCATACATCGGATGAAAAGAAGATGGATGCCGTTGCACGGTTGCAGTTTGCATTGTAAGGGATTTATCTGTGACTACGTTAATCTATGTTGGTAATAGTAGTGGTTGTATCGGTAGATGTGATGCGAAATGCTACGAGGAAAAGGAGGACAAATGCGATTGTGTTTGTGGTGGCCGGAACCATGGTAAAGGTCTTAAAAAGGCTTTGGAAAACACAAAAGAATATTCTGAGGAGATGATTGAAGAATACGTGAAGAGTCGAGGCGCTAAGATATGCACACCTGGCACCGGGGCATAAAAGAAAGGCCGTTGAAATGCTTGATAAAGTATTAAGTGGTGATCAATCAGAAAAAAGAGTTCACAATTTGTTCACATTTTCAAGTGATGCTTTAGAGAGAACAAGTCATAAGTGCTTGCAAGATATGGTGGGCGCTAGTGGATTCGAACCACTGATCCCTTGCGTGTGAAGCAAGTGCTCTAGCCGCTGAGCCAAGCGCCCAAATTTTCTCTATTTTATAAAAAAACATGTTAAATTCCACTGAAAATTGTCATAAGCCAGGGGGGATCCCTATTATTGCAAACTTATGGACTGTTTTTTTGCATTGCTTCTTCTAAACAAACTGCGTAATAATAAAATAGTCATGACAAACGATAGTGTAAACCCATTTGCCAATGCTATAATAGGATTTTTCAAATGCACTCCGTAAGCCAGCCATAAACTACAGCCCACCAGGAGAAGGGTTAACATGACTGGCGAAACATCACGTAATTCCCGGGTCTTTATGCCACGTATTATTTGTGGTATAAATCCTACCGTTGTACAAATTGCTGCAATTGTTCCCATTATAGACCACAGCATAATTTTTCTCCCATAGATTTCACTTAGACTAGGCGAAACAGTTTAGTTTTTTGAAAGATGAGTTGTGCTTTTTAAGTCCTTATAGGGACGTGAGGCAATAGGCAGGCAATTTATTGCCTGTATTTTTATCAAATAGAAATACAGTCCCGTAGGGACGATTGAGACGATTTTGTATCCATAATCTTCATTCGCCCCTACAGGGCTTATTTTTATCTTTCTCTTAACACAGGCAATAAATTGCCTGCCTATGAGCAATTTGCCCCTCCGGGGCGAAATCAGCACAAGGCTTTGCCTTGATAGTTTTTCAAAAAACTAAAGTGTTACGACTAGGCTAATTTGTTGGATATAAGGCACTATCATGTGATATTATATGAGTTTATAATAATTTGCAATTAAATCAATCTGCCTTTGGCAGCAACTTTGACTTTTGCTGGTTCAACCGTCCTCGATTGGACCAGTTTTGATCCTTCAAAAACTTTTTTCTAAAAACACATTCATAGAAAAAATATATTACCATATTTTCTTAAAAATTCATTTCTTAATTTAAACATTATGTAAGGATAGTTATCGATGGGAATTTGGGAAATTATTTTATTCGCTATTTCACTCATTATTATGCTTGTGGGAATGGCTGGAATTGTGGTACCAATAATACCCAGCATACCTCTTATCTGGCTTGGAGCATTTTTCTATGCAATATTCACCCATTTTGAGAAGGTCACATGGATGATGCTCCTGATATTTGCGCTGATGACTATTTTTTCCATCATACTTGAAAATCTTGGAAACGTATATGGCGCAAAGAGATTTGGCGCCACCAGATGGGGACTCGTAGGCTCGATAGCAGGCACAGGTGTTGGATTTTATATGGGTGGCCCTATAGGTTTACTATTAGGTCCCATTGTCGGCACCATTATCTTTGAAATTATTGGTGGAAAGGGTTACAAGGGGGCATTGAAGTCTGGCCTGGGAAATTTTGTAGGCTTTCTGGGAGGTTCGGTAATAAAAATACTCATTGGTCTGGCCATGATTTCTATTTTTATCTGGAAGGTATTTGGATAAGGGAGAGTTACCCGATACCCCTTTCCCGATAATCTTTCTCAGTATTATTGTTATTTCAATTTCAAATTTTTGATTCTTCTTCCAGTTTAATATCGTAAACATCGAGAATCGTACCCTTAGCCTTCTCCAAATTTCCTAACGATATTTCATAATCAATAATTGCCCTTGCCTCTTCAAACTCCGCAATGGCAAGGCTTTCCTGTGCGCGCAGGATCTCCAAACTTGTTGATCTACCCACACTGTATTTCTTTTCCTCGTTTTCTAATCTTTTTTCTGCCAACTCTCTGGCCTTTCTCGTGGCTTTGACCCGTTCAATATTGGTCATTACTCCGCGAACAGACTCTCGTACCTCTACTACAATATCAAGTTCCATTTTTCTGACATTTATCTTAGCCTGTCGTTCATTGAGCTTGGATTTATTGTATGCACTCCTGGCCGACCTGTTCCCTATAGGAACCTCTAACGTAAGCGTGAAAAATTCTCCCTGAAAATCCCCAGAAAATGTAGAATCATTGGCACCCGACAATTCATCATTAAGACCCGTATAGCGAATTCCTCCCGTGAAATCCAATCTTGGATACAATTCATTCTTTCTCCTCCTGGTTTGCATACCTGCATTTTCAGACTCCAGTTGTAGCCCGGTTAATTCCGGACGTCTTTCCATGGCTATTTTAATCGTATCCTTTACTTCCACCTTTTTCGGCTCGAAGAGAGGCTTATCTGTAGGAATAATGGTAGCATCAGAGATAATCACGTCATCTGCGAGATTCATAATTCTTTTGAGTTCATCCTCCTGATCTTTAATTGCATTTTCTGCAGAGATCACTGCCTCAACCCTCGATGCCACACCAGATTCAGCATCGATAATCTCAACTGGCGCAAGGGTGCCAACTTCTACCTGTATCTTGTTCTTCCTCAATAAATCCTCTGCACGTTCCAGGGATTTTTTTGCTACCTTTAAATTCTCCATTGCCCTTACATAATTCCAATATGCCTCCTGAACTGTATTGGACACCTCTAGTGCCGTGCTTTTGAATTGAGACAAAGAGATCTTTTTGTTATTCCGGGCAATATAGATGGGGCTTCTGTTATAAAACCAACCGCCCCCTTTCAACAAAGGCTGTGTAATCTTTGCCTCGATGAAATTCCGATAATATGGATTTAGCATCACGAAACCCTGGGGATCTGTAAAACTCCGAAATATATTATATTCAAGCGAAAGGGTTGCACCTGTAGGAATCAATGATTGAATTATTGCATCGGCTGTATCTCCTTCCCTGACAAAAGGAGTAACGGCAAGTATATTCGTCTCTAATGGGGTGTTGCTCGGTGTTTCATCATTCTGAATACTACCCATTAATTTCATCGTAGGATCGAACCTCGCTTTTTCTATTGTAATATCATAATCACTTAGCTTCGAATCCAATCTTGTTAGCTCGATATCGAAGTTATTACGCAAGGCATAAACAATACTGTCCTTCAGGCTCAGGCTGATGAACTTTAGATTCGAATCTATATTTACGCTTGCCGGTGATGTTGGTGGAGGTAACGGTGTCTTAGATGTATTCTCGCTACCCAAAGAAATACCCAGGCATTGTAAAAAGGAGGATAAGGCAACTAGTAAGGTTAAAAAGAATCTTTTATATTTCGTGATCATCCAGATAAAAATTCCGTATGGTAAATAGGTAACCAGAGTACGCAGTACACAGCGAACTGGTTAAAAATTATAGATTTTAACAGTAAATATCTTTTTAGTTTGGCGTCTTGCTATTGTTTCTGCTGGCAGATATTTCCTCGGGTTAACAAGTTCGTATTCGTATCCGGATCAGTAACCTTTGATTAACGCCAGGGCCTCTGCACGGGTAGCGGGGTTGTCACGAAAGATGCCACGCACTACGGAGGTTTTTACCCTTGTGCCTGGCTTTTTGATACCCCTCATGGTCATACAGAGATGTTCTGCCTCAATGATAGCGAGTACGCCCTTGGGACGTAATGCCTTCATAATTGATTCTGCAATATCTGTAGTGAGTCTTTCCTGTACCTGCAGACGCTTTGCCTCTATTTCAACAACCCTTGCAAGTTTACTAATCCCGGTCACACGATTCCCTTGAGGAATATAGGCTACATGAGCGACCCCGCTGAAAGGGAGGAGGTGATGCTCGCAGATTGAATAAAAAGGAATATCCTTTAAGAGCACGATTTCATCGTACTTTTCAGATTTTAACACCTTGATTTCCTTGTGAGAATCCTGCCCGATACCTGCAAAAATCTCTTCACACATATCGGCAACCCTTTCCGGCGTTTCTAAAAGCCCTTCACGATTAGGGTCGTCACCAATGCCTTCGATAAATAAGCGGATGGATTCTATAATCTTTTTTTTGTCTACCAAAATAAAAACTCCCGCATAGTATTACACGTTTCTTTGCATTTCAAAATATGTTAAACATTTTAAAAACCAAAGTCAATGGCAAATAAATATGAGATGGTAATACTTCGAGAACACGAAAACAGGAAAATAGCAAACATGTACCAGTTCATCAAGAAAAATTACAAACTTGATTTGTCGGACATATTGACGTTATAGTGTATCCGTAATGATGGTTTATACATTTTCGTAGCTGCAAATCAAACCACCACCAGAGTGAACAAGTTGAATAAACATACATGCACATGTCATTGTGAGGCCGATAGCCTGAAGCAATACTGAAGTCTGGAATTGCTTTTTCATAGATGGCAACTTTCTTTCGACGTTCGCTATGGGTCTTTGCATGAAGAAAGGGTTTTGCTTTATGATGCCGAAGAATTTGTTGTATATTGCGTTGCTTGGAATCACTTTGTTTTCGAACTCCGGATGTGTGGCTGCTTTGCTCATAGGTGGCGGCGCTGGCGCAGGAACAGTAGCTTATTTAAAGGGAGAACTGAAATCAACGGAAGAAGCATCGATTGGTAGTGTTTGGCAGGCAACACATAAAGCCATGAAGGATTTAGGATTTGTCGTAACGAGCGAAGAAAAAAATAACCTTTCTGCAAAACTGATTGCACATGAATCGGATGACACAAAGATTGAAATTAGTCTTGAAAGCGTATCAGCAAAATTGACTACCGTAAAAATCCGTGTCGGAGTATTTGGAGACGAATCGCTTTCCCGCCTGACTTTAGAAAGGATAAAGAAGCATCTCTGATTTTTAACGAAAAAAAGATTTAGCTTTTGAAATGTATAAAAAGGTTGTATGAATGCGCATTCTTATTCGCCCTCCAGTCTCTTCTTTAATTCATCAAGCTTGTTCAAGGCGTCAAGCGGTGACATCCGGGAGATATCGAGCTTTTTGATCTCTTCGATTACCATGTCTTGTTTTGATGCAAAGAGTTTTAACTGTTTCGGTTCTTTTTTATCTTGTATTGCCTTCAATGGCGCAAATTTCGGTTTGCCGTTTACATCCAATGTCGCGGCCTCGAGGTTGTTCAGAATAATACGAGCCCGCTGGATGATCTCCCTGGGTATCCCCGCAAGACGTGCAACATGTATCCCATAACTTTTATCCGTTCCGCCTTCGACAATTTTCCTCAAAAAAATAATCTCGTCCCCCCACTCTCTGACAGCGATATTAAAATTCCTGATTCCCGGAAAGAGTAAGGCCAACTCGGTGAGTTCGTGATAGTGGGTAGCGAAAAGTGTTCGGGCGTGGATGTGCTGGTAGATATATTCTGTAATCGCCCATGCAATGCTGACGCCGTCAAAGGTACTCGTACCCCGTCCTACCTCGTCTAATATAATCAGACTGCGTTCAGTAGCGTTATTAAGGATATTCGCCGTCTCATTCATTTCCACCATAAAGGTACTTTGTCCCCTTGAAAGTTCGTCCGAAGCGCCCACCCGTGTGAAGATCCTGTCTACCGTTCCAATGATCGCTTCTTTTGCAGGGATAAAACCCCCCATCTGTGCCATAAGCACCAGGAGTGCCACCTGGCGGATATACGTGCTTTTCCCGGCCATATTTGGCCCGGTAATTACCATGATTTTATCCTGATCTCCATCCAGATGGATATCATTGGGGACAAAACTTTCACCCCCGGGTTTCCGATCCAGTACGGGGTGACGCCCATCAAGTATTTTTAATTCCAGATCATCTGTAATCTCCGGCATGATGTATTGGTTTTCTGCAGCAAGATTGGCAAGGGTAGACAACACGTCGATCAGCGCAATCACTTCAGATGTCCGTTGAAGCCGTGCCGTATACGCACTAACCTTTTCACGGATCTGAATAAAGAGATCGTATTCCATATCCCTCGCACGCTCATCGGCTGTTAGCACCTTTGTCTCGTAATCCTTGAGTTCGGGTGTAATAAAGCGTTCTGCATTCTTGAGGGTCTGCTTCCGGATGTAGGATTGTGGTATATTATCCTTATGGACGTTGGTGACCTCAATATAATATCCAAACACCTTGTTATAGCCTATTTTGAGGGAATTAATTCCAGTCCGTGCGATCTCTTCTGCCTGAAAATTGGCAATCCAGTTCTTCCCATTTTTACTTACGTACCTCAATTCATCGAGAGATGCATCATAACCCTCCCTGATAAGCCCCCCATCTTTAATCGTGGGAGGCGGATCGGGTACGATCGCTGTACCAATCAAGATTCGCACTTCCTCAAGGACGTCTAGTTGTTGTTCTAAGGACGCCAAAATATCCGTGATACAAAATCCGAATTTTTCTTTCAGTGCTGGCAGTTTTGAGAGAGACTGCTTTAAACTAATAAGGTCGCGCGCATTGGCGCGACCACAACTTACCTTGGTCGAAATTCGTTCAATATCGTAGATATTGCCTAAAATATCACGGAGTTCTCGCCTTAATGATGAATTTTCAAAAAATTCCTTCACACCAAGCTGCCGATATTTAATATCGGCAGCTACTCGTAACGGACCAATAACCCATTCCCTGAGCAGCCGGGCGCCCATCGGCGTCTTTGTCTGGTCTATCACGCCCAGCAACGAGCCCTCCCGATCACGGGTCCTTATTGTCTGTGTAAGCTCCAGACTCTGCTGAGTGGCCTTATCTATGAGCACCCTGTTATCCAGCCGATATTTTTGAACTCTTATAATATGCTTGAGCGATGTCCTTTGAGTCTCTTTAAGATACTGGATCACGGCACCTGCTGCCCCCAAGGCCGGCCCAACATCTTCACAACCAAATCCCTCCAGGGATGTCGTTCCAAAGTGTTCTACCAGGGTTCGATAAGCAGTGTCTCGTGCAAATTCCCAATCAGGTCTGGAGGTAATCATTACTTCACATTCTGCACGAATTCTTTCCATAAAGGAGGTGTTATTCCTTGTAGTTTCTTCAGGTAACAACAATTCCGACGGGTTCAGCCTTGCAAACTCGTCAAAGAGTCTTTCCTCCTGAACATCTTCAACCTCAAACCGGCCAGTTGATAAATCGACCCACGACAATCCCAGCATGTCCTTTGCCTCCAATACCGCCATTAAGTAATTATTGCTTTTATCCTCGAGCAAGGCATCCTCGGTAACGGTTCCAGGGGTTATAATCCTGGTAACTCCTCGGTCAACAATTCCCTTAGCCTCATCGGGGTCTTGCAATTGATCACAAATAGCTACCTTTTGTCCTGCCTTGATTAATCTTCGGATATATGATTCGGCAGCATGGTGCGGCACACCTGCCATAGGCACTGCACTTTCACCTTTGGAGCGGGCGGTAAGGGTAATCCCCAATATCTTTGAGGCGAGCTTTGCGTCCTCAAAGAATAATTCATAAAAATCGCCCATACGGAAAAAAAGCAAGGCATCTTTATGCTGCTTTTTTATCTCATTATATTGGCGCATCATGGGTGTTTCAGTAATCATCGGGAAAACAACCTCAGCTGATTTTGCAATTTACATTTTAATATCTTCATTTTATATTAAGCACGGACATCTCAGGATAAGGATCATCCTGGAAAAAATACAGATGTGAATTACATGAACAGTCCGATGAGCCAAATCCTCTCACGGGTACCACAGCATTTTTTATGTTTCCAATTTTACGGCTCAGTATACACTCCTTATCCTTTTCGCCAGTATAGGTACAGACAGAAACTACCTGCCCGTAACGGAGCAAATAGTCAATATGCCAGTGCATCTTCTTTTTTTGCCGTAAGTGCCTTTTAATCCTGCGTTCCAGGTTGCTCTGCGCACTTCCGACATAGGCATAAAAACCTGCGGAAAAATGAAAGGTGCCCAGACATCCGATTCTTATATGAGCCCTTTGAAGTAATTTGACAACAAGACAATATACACCGGTATCCGAAGTAAAATCCATTCTAAATTTAAGTGTTAAGAATCTCAAAATTGCTTAAATCCACGAAACACACTAAAAACCTAAAAGAGTATAAAAGATTCTTTTATAAATGAAAAGTCTATATTTTTTACTACTGTCATAAAGCCAAAACTGCCTGAAAAATCGATTATACTTGACAATGGTTCAGTTCTGTGTTACCATTTTCTGGTATTATCAAGTTATAATTTGTTGTGAGGTATTATGTTATGATTCCTGAGCATTTAAAGTATACGCCAACCCACGAATGGTTTTTCTGGGATAATAAATCAATCACTGTTGGCCTTACAAAATTTATTGTTGACGAGCTTGATGACCTCTTGTTTTTGGACCTCCCAAAGGTAGGAGACGAAATCCTATCCGGTATCTCTTTTGGAGAAATAGAGTCATTCGAGAAGCTGATTGATATTACATCACCCATGGCTGGCGAGGTTATAGCAGTAAATGAGCGCCTTTACGAAAATCTAACTGCTCTAAACAGCGACCCTTACAAACACGGTTGGTTAATAAAGTTCGTAACAACTGAAACTCATATCATCAATGAATTATTGAATGCCAAGGAATATGCAACACATATAAGTAAACTACAATTCAACGCTACCCCGGTTAAACAACGAAAACGACACGCCAAGATAATAAAAGGAAAGAGGCGGAAATAGCCTCTTTTATGTATTCTTATGACTAACCGCAGGCTCATTATCTTAACAGAAGGAAAACTTGATGTCTTTAATACAAAAACGGCTGTAAACATCATTCGCTATTGTAAGGAAGACGTGGTTGCACTCGTAGACCGGATCAATGCCGGGAAAGACCCTGAATCGATTATCGGTATTGGAAAAGGTATTCCCATTATCAGTACGATTGCGGAAACATTACATTTAAAACCCACAGCACTTCTTATTGGCATTGCGCCTCCGGGTGGCATGCTTCCAGCTGAATGGCGCAAACATATTACAGATGCCTTAAAAAATAAGCTCCATATCATTAGCGGCCTCCATTGTTATTTAAGTAACGACAGCGAATTTTGCAAACTAGCGCAAGACCATCAACTGGATATATGGGATGTTCGCAACCCCCCTAATACTCTCCCTCTTGGTACAGGGAAAGCAAAAGAAACAAAGACATTGCGTATCCTTACGGTGGGCTCAGACTGTAATATAGGCAAGATGGTAACTTCTATTGAAATCGCAAATGCCGCAAAGAGACAGGGTTTCAACGCCTGTTTTGTAGCCACAGGACAGACCGGAATTATGATTAATGGAAGTGGGATCGCTGTGGATCATGTCATTTCTGATTTCATTTCCGGTGCGGCGGAAAAACTTGTACTCGACCGTGCTCACCATCAACTCTTAAGTATCGAAGGGCAAGGCACCATCGTACATCCGGCATATTCAGGCGTTACCCTTGGTCTATTGCATGGTTCTGCTCCGCAGGGTCTCATTTTATGCCATCAGCCTACCCGAAAGACACTCCGCCATTTCGCCAATTTTCCTATTTTACCAATTCCTTATCTTATTGAACTCTATGAAAAGCTGGCGCAACCCATACACCCCTGTAAGGTAATTGGTATCTCACTCAACTGCATCGGCATGTCCGACCATGACGCCTTACAAGAGATACAGAAGGTAGAGAAGGAAACAAAACTCCCCGCCACAGATCCCGTTAAGTTTGGCGTGGACAAATTTATCGATAGCATCCGCCCTCTCCTGCCATGAATCTCTCCTTCCATCCCTTAGATTTGAAATTGAAGCACACTTTCCAGATTGCCAGAGAAACCCGTACTGTTCAAAATAATATTGTAACTCTGTTAAAAGACGAAGACGGAATTATCGGATGTGGAGAAGCCGCACCCTCCAGCTTTTTTGGAGAAGATATAACGAGTGTTACCAAGGTATTTGTTCAGTCTCTCGACTTGCTCAAAGACACCGATCCTTTCCAAACAGAAAACATTACCTTTCATTTCAAAAAGAAATTTCCCCTGGATGCGGCTGCGCGAGCGGCAATTGACATAGCCCTCCATGATATGATCGGCAAAAAACTCAAAGTACCGCTCTATAAGTTGTTGGGCTTAAACCGGCATGAAGTAAAGACAACATCATTCACCATAGGAATTGACACCATGGAAAAGACGTGCAAAAAGGTGGAGGAGGCAAAGGATTTCCCCGTGCTCAAAATAAAGGTGGGTTTTAAGGACGACATCGAGATGTTGAAGGAGCTGCGCAAAATTACCAAGGCCATTTTCCGCGTTGATGCCAATACAGGCTGGACGCTGGATGAGGCAATACAAAAGTTGAATCTTATGGAAGATCTCGGGGTTGAACTTGTAGAACAGCCATTTCCGGTCGGCAGCATTGAATCGCTGAGGAAGGTCAGACGTCACACAAAAATCCCTGTCTTTGTTGATGAAGATATAAAAGATTCAAAAGACATACCTGCATTTTCAGATGCAGTGGACGGGATCAACATTAAACTGATGAAGTGTGGTGGAATCCGTGAGGCCATCAGGATGATTTACACAGCCCGGGCCCATAATCTTGAAATAATGCTCGGCTGCAATATCGAAAGTTCGGTATCAATCACAGCTGCGGCCCACCTGATGTCATTAGTTGACTATATCGATCTTGACGGAAATCTGCTTGTTACAAATGACCCTTACATCGGGGTAACAGTTGATAAGGGAAAACTAACATTACCAGCAGGTAACGGATTAGGAGTAAAGGCACGTAACAGTATGCCTTTACTGTCTCTGTAGGGTGGCACGGACAAACTTGTTTGTCCGTGTTGAGCTTGCACGATGTTATTTTATGTCTAAAAAATATAGCCCAGAGCTGGTTCAACCTTGCAGATTGAACCATATAGTTTGAATGGCACTCTAAGGCCTAAACTTGTGCTGTAACAAGGAATCATGCCAAATGTTTCGGTTCAATCTGGGACGATTGAACCAGCGAAGAGTATTTAAAAAGTCGCCGAAGGCATAACTTAAGTCGTTCACTATAGTTGAGAGGGCATAATAACCATTAAAAAAACAGACCATGCAAATGAAACCACTTACACAGGAAATACTGGCCCATGCCAGAGAGATACACGACTACGTTATCAGGATGCGGAGGGATTTCCACAAACATCCTGAAACTGGTTTTACTGAAATTCGCACCTCTGGTGTTATTGCTGAGGAATTGAAACGATTGGGGCTTCACGTACAAACAGATATTGCAAAAACAGGCGTCGTTGGTTCCCTGCACGTTGACGGAGCATCCAGTACCGTTGCCTTTCGGGCTGATATGGATGCATTGCCCATACTGGAGGAAAACAATCTTGAATTTAAATCCCAAAATGAGGGAATATCCCACGCCTGCGGTCATGATGCTAACATGGCAATGCTCCTGGGAGCCGCAAAACTTATGGTGCAGCTAAAGGACAAACTCAAGCGGCAGGTAAAATTTATCTTTCAGCCCTGCGAAGAACAGCATCCAGGCGGTGCAAAACTTATGGTAGAACAGGGTGTCTTACACGACGTAGATGAAATCTATGGATTGCATATTGAACCGAATATACCATCCGGTACCTTTGGGGTACGGGCTGGAGCCACAATGGCGGCAACAGACCGCATTGTCATTACCATTATAGGAAAAGGCGGGCATGCCTCCACACCTCATCTGTGTATAGACCCTATCGTTATCGCTGCCGAGGTGATATTAGCAATTCAGACTATTATCTCACGAAAAGTAAATCCTCTGTCTCCCTGTGTGGTTTCTTTATGCCAAATTTCGGGAGGCACAACTTTTAACGTCATCCCGGATAAAGTCAAAATCATTGGTACGGTAAGAACCCTTGCCAAGGAATTAAGATATAAGATGCCGATAGTACTGGAGGAGACCATTAGAGGAATCACTTCACTCAATAATGCAACATACCAATTCGAGTATCTTAAGGGTCACCCTCCACTCAACAATCCACAACCGCAGGCAGATTTTATACAGAACAAAATTATCGAACTATTCGGCAGTAAATCAGTGGAGCATATAGACCCCAAGATGGGTGGAGAAGATTTTTCCTATTACCTGGAAAAAATAAAAGGTGCCTATGTTTTTCTGGGATCGGGAAACCTGGAAAAGGGTACTAGTCAGCCATTACACAGTTCCCGATTCTTATTGGATGAAGACGTGCTCTCCATGGGTCCCGCACTGTTTACCTGCATTGCCTGTAGCCCATAATCTTTCTGCGTAAATTTTGTGTTCATTTATTGCTGAATTCAATGATAATTTTACATTTTGATAGGTACCTTTTATCTTTGATTTTTAATTTCTCTCATTACATTGATAATTTCCAAGTGCTAGTTCGCTCAATATAAATTACGAAAGTTATCTCTCATCAAATGAACCCAATTATACTCCTGTCTATTTCTACTGTTTGCTTTCTTCTGGCAGGTCGTTTTTACTCCCGATTCCTATCCAGAAAAATGGGGATCGATTCGAACCGAATTACGCCGGCGGTTGAAATAAACGACGGACGCGACTATGTACCCACGGCAACACCGATCGTGTTTGCACACCACTTTGCAGCCATTGCCGGCGCCGGCCCCATTATCGGCCCGGTTATGGCTCTGATCTACGGATGGGGACCTGCCTGGCTGTGGATACTGATCGGCGGAATATTTTTTGGGGCGGTACATGACTTTTCTGCCCTGTTTGTCAGCGTAAGGGAGGGTGGAAAATCCATTGCAGAAGTTGCCAGAAAATCCTTGGGTACGGCAGGATTTATCATGGTTATCTCATTTACCATCGTAATGCTGATCCTCGTGAATGCCACCTTCCTGAACGCATCGGCAACAGCCCTGACATCCGTAATTGAAAGTTCACAGATTGGCCTGAACAAAGATCAGATCTTTTTTCGCTGGGCAGATGACGCGGGAAGCAAGGTTATCGTTGGTGGAATCGCCTCTATGTCTGTCATCATCATAACCCTTTTTGCCCCACTTATCGGGTATCTTTATATCAAGAGGCACGTTTCCGTTGCAAAGTGCTCGGCCTTCGCAATCATCATCTGTGTTGTATCAGTTATCGCAGGTTTTTTTGCGCCGATTTCTTTGAATCCGTTACTCTGGATGGTCCTGATTTCCCTTTATACTATAGTCGCAGCGGGTGTCCCGGTCTGGTTATTTCTTCAGTCAAGGGATTTTATCAATGTCCACATGCTTTACATCGGACTGGGATTGCTTTTCATCGGTATCTTTGCATCGGGTCTCAGAGGCGCAGAGGTGCGCTTTCCTGTCAATAATATCCAGGAGGGTATCTCCCACGTTGGTTTTCTATGGCCGGGGATCTTCATCACGATTGCGTGTGGCGCTATCTCCGGCTTCCATGCCCTCTGTGCCGGCGGAACTACCTCTAAACAAGTCAAATCAGAAGCAGCAGTCCACAAGATAGGATATTACGGCATGTTGCTGGAGTCTTTCCTTGCCGTATGTGTTATCAGTACGGTCATTGTGGGCATTGATATGCACCAATACAAACAGTTCGTTTTACCAGCAGAGGGCTCGAAGCTTCAAAGCAATCCCATATTGGCCTTTGCCGTGGCTTTTGGTCACACACTGCATTCCGGATTAGGATTACCGATATCTTTTGGTATTCTCTTTGGCATGTTACTTCTGGAAGGGTTTATTGTTACCACACTTGATACGGCTGTGAGATTGAATCGTTATCTCTTTGAGGAACTCTGGCGGGTTATCTTTAAAAATCCCCCAAAGATTTTGAGCCACTATTGGGTTAATTCAAGTTTGGCAGCGGGATTGATGTTTGGACTCGCATACGGGAATACGGTAAATAATATCTGGTCTATATTTGGGACGACCAACCAACTTCTGGCGGCTTTGACCCTAATCATCGTGTCCTTCTGGCTGCTTTCTCAAAAAAGGAGCATCTGGTTTACAGCCATTCCAGCCGTATTCATGATCATTACCACCATAGCCATGCTGGCAATCCTGCTCGTTACCCGTTTTATTCCGCAAGGCAATATCACACTCATTATAGCAGACCTGGTACTATTAGGTCTCTCCTCGGGGATTATCACCATTGCGGCCAAGACGCTCTATAATTTTAAAACAGGTATTCCTCTGAGCGTTCCCATTATAGACGATATTGAAAAGTGAACAAACCACGCAACCTGGACAAAACGGAACCATGCGATCAACTCTGATATTATTATATCGGATACCCTTTTAGCCCTTGTGACTGCAAGTCCTTCAATCTTTGCATGCGGTGTTCTTTTCTTTGCTCAGCCTCGGCCCAGCGTTTTTTCCCCACATCGGTTACTGGCGTAAATGGCGTAAGGGGACTCGGCTTGCCGTTTCCGTCCACTTTGACACAGGTAGAAAAAGCTGTGCAGGTATGGCGAACGATATTGTTGATCGGATCTTCGGCCAGGACCTTTACACCAATCTCCATAGAAGACCTGCCGGCGTAATTGAGAGAAGTTGCCAGGGTGAGCACATTTCCAACATAAATGGGGTGGTAAAAATCCAAAGCGTCCAGTGAGGCCGTTACGATGGTCCCTTTGGCGAATTTCATTGCCACGATGGCTATAATCTCATCCAATACGAGCAGGAGCTTTCCCCCGTACATGAGGTTACCGTAAATAGCGTCTTCCGGGAAAACCAGCCGATGTGCCCGAAGGCTGAGTTGTCCGACATCTTCCAGACCGGTATCAAGCACCCTTTGCTTTCTTTGTGCTATCCGCGCAAACCTTCTTTCCCGTATCTTCCTGGCATACTGATACATTTTCCTTTCATTATCGTCAGCAGGCTCTATATGCTGTTCTATAGGTACTGGCTTACCCTGAACGTCGCTGGAAACAAAAGACATTCTGGCACGCGTACAGAGTTTTTCTTCTTCGTTTAACGGCCTGCAGAATACAACGGCCTCCACCTCCAGCGAAGTATTTCCAATATATTCGATCATGGCCCTGACGGTAACCACGTCACCGATCCGGACGGGCTGGAGAAAGAATAAATCTTCGATAGAGGCCAGGAGTAAAGGTCTTTTGGTTAGCCGTAAAGCAGCCAGGTTTCCCGCCGTAACGATCCAGTTCATCATCCACCCTCCATACAAGGTACCCGCGGGGTTCGCATGTTGGGGAAAGACATGATGCAGCATTTCTACCATGGTGGAGTGAACACTGGGCATAGAAGGAAATTACCTGATTCGAAAATTATATAATGATGGGCAATAATTTTTGGTCCGTTACGTTTCAGGAGATCAATATAGTTTAAATACTTTTAAAACCTGCTATTGATAGGGCGTTAAAACAGGAATACGGATTTTCAATATTTTATTCCAATTTTTGCATGGTAATCAATAATAATCTCTTATTGTAATGAATAATCTTTGGCATTTCTATTACCCGACTTTCACCATTTATCTGCTACCGAACGGCTCATTTTGGACTACTGGTTTTAGTTTCTTTATGAACAATTCTCGCTTTCTGCCTAATTTGACCGATGGGCTGGTTCCCTGAAGGAAGATTATCAACCGGTTTCTTGTAGAAAATCTCTCGGTTCTACTCTCTCAGAATCGCATATCGCATTAAAAGCTCAATGGAGCATTGTTAAAAAGGATGACAGAACAGTGCGTCTTGTATGCACATCGGGATTTACCGAACCGATTCAGGAAGCAGATTACAGCGGAAAAGTCGCAGTCATAAGCCGTATCCTTGAGATGCTCAGTCAGGATATCGCCAGGACAGACAAAACTCCTTCAGGCACAAAAACATCAAAGTAAAACTGCAGGGAATCAATCCAGTCGTGTAGGATAGACACTACCTACCAAAAACCGAGTAATTGGGAGCGTTCTGCATGAAGATCGGATTGAAAATGGTCTTGGTGAAATTTATTCAGGCAGGGCTTTGCCTGCCCTGCCTGACTGGATGATCACTTCGCCTCCATAAGTGTGTTTTCTAAAAAGATCTTCAAGGCCTTCTCCTTCGCTGCATTTTCCGAAAGTGTCATAAGCCATCATGATCTCCTCCAGCCGAAAATGGTGCGCTATCAAGTTTTTTGGCTACGGCCATCCTGCCAAAACCAGCGTCAGGAGCATCGGGGTGGTCGCGGTGTCTTCCAAGACGGGTGGTTAGCGTGATGTTATGGAACCAGAGTCGGTCCAGCTTTAGGGTTAGGCCTTTCCGTGTACGCCAACGTTGGCGATATATCCTCCCGGCTCCACAATATCCTGGCAGAGGTCGAAGGTGGCTGGTATTCCTTCGGAATTTACGCTGATCTCATTGAAGTTCAGGTTTTTTCAGAAATTTGAGAATTTTGAGTGTTCTCATCTCATGAAAGAATGAATCTACTTTTGATTTTACGGCTTCCGAATTCATAGCCAGCAACGAAGCCAGTACATTAATGACTTCATCGGTTGTATAATTTCCGTTGCAAAGTAATAATATTGCATAACCTTCCGGTGGTACTCTTGTTGAATGTTGTCTATAAAGATCGTAGATTAAATAGCTGTTTTCCGGTTTTACTTCCTTATTGATCCCCTTTTTCAGATTCTCCTGTATTTTGAGAATATCGAAATTTAAATGGTTAAGGTATACACCCTGCCTGATAATTGGGTAGTGGTTGCAAATATCAACTTCCGACTCATCAATTGAAGCACAAAGATTTTCTTCAAGATCATGAAATTTCTTGATAACCTTCAGAAGATCATCCCCTTTGTATTGTAATGAATACAAGAAAAACTGTTCCCGGAACAATTTGCCCCAGATTGCCCCGAATTGTAATTTTTTTATTGCAAGCTGCATAAAACGGTCCCTTAGATTCAACACCAGCTGTTCGGTTTGTCCGGTTAAGTAATCGAAATTGAAATGATATGAGAACGGTTTGGGAGAAAAATGAGAGCGAATAGTAACCCCGTATTTGGAAGGATTCTGGCTGATCGGAGAATGTCTTCCAATTGCAAAGGTAGAAGCACCTACCGAAAACACGTAGTCTTTATTTTTCAAGATGAAGTCGATGGTTTCTTCACTATCCTCCACCGTTTCCTCTGGAAATCCAAAAATCACAAATAGGTGTACCATTATACCTGCCTCATAAAAACGCTTCAGAATTGTTGGTGCCAGGTCAAAATTGATACCTTTTCTGATCTTTTTCTGTATTCTGAGGCTGGCAGATTCAAGCCCAATGAAGAGCATCTTTATTCCGGCTTGAGACATCAACGAGCAGATTTCATCCGAAAATGCAGTTTCAAGCCTGACTTGTGCCAGCAAAGAAACATCTAGTTTACTTTCGATTATTTTTGCAGATATCAAGCGTGATGCTGATGGCGAAAGAGCTTCATCGGAAAATGAAAAATATCTGGTACCATATTTAATATTCAGGGTACGAAGATCATTTGCAACCTGTTCAGCATCTCTTTGTTGAAAACCTTCACGATAAATGTAACTATGATCGCAGAAAGTGCATTTTCCCCAATAGCAACCTCTTGAACTCAAGATCGGTAATATCAGGAATGGTGCAAAGTATTTGTCCAGTTTCAACCCATCAAAATCAGGGGTAGGAAGTCTGTTGATTTCCTCCGGTTGACACATTTCCGTTTGGACAACCTTCTCGCAGTCCAGGAAAATTAAATTGGGTACATTTGCCAATTTCTTTCCATTTTTGATCGTTTGGATCAATTTTAACAGAGGCTTTTCGCCCTCAAATATTACAACGCTATCGGCAAAATTTCGAAAAAAATCAGGCAGGTTTCTCAGCCCATCAATACAACGAGACAGCAGATTCCCTCCGATTGTTATGTGGATCTCAGGGCGATGTACCTTTATCCATCTGGTCATGGTCAATGCTGGAACCAACTGGCTGGAATCATTAATAGAGATACCAGCTAACAGATATTTTTTTGATGTTAAAAGATCTTCGATTTGTTTTTGAAAAAAACGGAGGAGAAAATTGTTCTCTTCCCTAGATATAAATTTTGCTATCTCTTCAAAGGATTCTACATCGATGGGAAAACAGAGTTCATCTAAAGCCAACTCGACCCTGCAGCTAACATTCACAATATTAATGGCGGTATTCAAGATGGATTTTTGAATGCTCAACTTACTCAGATCAAAGAAATTTTCTTCGGAACGAAAAAAATCCTTCGTTTCTTCGATCTTTGATATCACCTCATCAAAGGCACTACGGATCAGATAGATGGAATAGAAATACCTCTGTTCCTCCAGGCGTAAGGATTGTTTCTTATTTAACTGCTGGAAGATTTGCTCCAGTTTACAGCAGAGAGGTTGAAGCTGCCCCCGGGATAACAGCTTTTCGTAAAAATCCAGGTTCAGGTCACACTGGTTGACCGAAATTCCATGGTTTTGTAAATAGGCAGTGAGCGCAGGTATGCTCAAGTAGGGTTGCATCGGCGTCCATTGTGGTGGAAATATTAAGACGACATCCCTACTATGACTCACGGGGCATTTTTGTTTCACAAAATTTGGCTCGTTCTCCCAGAATACTTGTCAGACTTGGAAATATTCTGGAAATGATACACTATACCGGCTCGATTTCAGCAAATTGATCGGGCCAATATACAGCTGAATCGGCCGATGATGCATCTTTCTTTTTTCTTTTATTAGAATTGAAATTATTGTTATTATTTACGACGCCGGTTGAAGCACTGCTCGTGACTGAGATTTCAATCATCCCATGAGGTACCATATTCTGTGCCTGGCATATTACCTTTGGATCAAAAGACATATTTCTTTTTAAAAGAGAAGCCGCTTTAACAACCTGGGGTGTCGCAACTTTTTTAAGATTATCAAGATCCAAATCCTTTAACGCCTTTTCGTTGCTCAGAGAGACCTTTATAGTTCTATAGTCTTCTCCGCTCTTTACTCGATCCTTTACCTGGATATCAACTACTCCTGGAGGAATTTTTCTTGCCCCATCCAGGATATCTTCCAGATCGAAAGTTATTAGCCTCTTGATCATCACTACTAAATCCTTAGCTTCCTTTGTGATGCTCATACTTAACCACCTTTCTGTCTTTGGTTTAATGACACCTATTTTATACTTCGAATCCCATAAACGATTAAATCTTCAATCTTTAAAGCCTTTTTTATACTATAATCAAAAATAAGGCATTATCAAGTTTTTTGTATAAATTCTTTTTCTACCATTTGTCTGAAGAAGGGCAGCTTCGCAAAAGAGAAGAAATGTCACCCATTAGAAGGCTTTTGTCGGGGCGAAAAAATTCTCTCTGGCAAAAGCTTAAATATTTTTATCGCAACCAGAGGATCGATTCTAAACCTGCATCCTCTGCCCTGAAAAAAATCATGCTTTTCGATAAGATTTATTCCCAGGCTCGTAATAATAAGCGACAGATTACTGGCGCTATCAGTAACGACAGCCTCACCTTTTTCAAAGAGACCGTCCTTGCAAAACGGTGATGGAATGCGTCCCATTGACTCACAAAACACGGCCGTCACGTTCCTTTTTATCTCTATTTCAGCCCCAAAGGCCTCTTTTGCTTTCTGATAGGCATCTCTCAATGTCTGCAGCAACAATTCCTTTGAAACACCCGTTTTTTTCAGCGTATCTAAATCATCGGCAATGATTTCCTCCACAGAACGGGTATCTGTCCCTAAAAAGCCTTCTTTAGAAAATTTGGATGGTTTCAAGTTATGAATTAATCTCTGATCTTGAGGCGATAGTTTCATACACGGATATTCCTTAATATTTCAAGCAAATTTATCGTAAAAAATGCGGTCTTCTGTCATACCCGCTTCTGTCAGGACTTTGATACAGGCATCAATCATGCCAGGCGAACCGCAAAGATAACCCTCGTTTTTTGAACAATCAGGCATGTAGCGTGCTACAACTTCGGTGATAAGACCGCGCTCGCCCTTCCAATCCGACCCCTCTGGTTCTTTGGAAAGCGCCGGAACAAATCTGAACCAGGAAACTTCTTGCTGAAGTTTGGTCAGTTCATCAACAAAAAACAGGTCTTTTTGTGTGAGAGCACCGAAAAAGTAGGTGGCTTTACGCGTATTTCCGTTTTCTTTCAAGTCTCTCAACATCCCCCAGATCGGTGCCATGCCGCTTCCGCCTGCAATAAAGATAATCTCTGCATCGGTATTCGAAATACGAAATTTACCATACGGTCCGCTGAATGTAACTTCCTGTTCTTCTTTGAGATGCTCAAATACCCAGGTGGTGCAGATGCCACTGGGAACTTTACGGATCATAAGTTCGATGTGATTTTTATCAGATGGGGGAGAAGACATGGAATAGGCACGCATAACCCGGTCGTGGCCATCATACTCCTCGGATTCAAGCTGAACATACTGTCCCGCAACAAAATCTATGGTGTTCGGTTCAAGGAGTTCAATGCGCAGTTCTATAATATCATATGTCAATGGTCTCTTATGGAGAAGCTTCCCCCTGTATTTTTTGACCGACAATAATTCTTTCGGCACATGGATCTTAATGTCTTTTCGAACCTTGACCTGACAGGAAAGGCGGATTTGGTTTTTACGCTCTTCGGGGCCCAGATAAGGTTCTTCAACCGGACTAATCATGCTCCCGCCTTCCATTACCTGCACCTTACAATATGCACAGGTGCCGCGTCCTCCACAGGCTGACGGAATAAATATTTCATTCTCCGCAAGTGAAGACAGTAAGGACCCCCCGCCAGTGACCTGTAATTTCTTTTCACCCTCGTTAATGTCAATGCAGCATGTACCGTAATTCAGGATCTTCTTCTCGGCAAGAATGAGAAGCAACGCGAGAATCATTCCGGTGATCAAAAGAAAACCGACTGAAATACCGATAGAAACAAGGATGCTGCCTATTATCATATTTTTATCATTCCCGAGAATCCAACAAAGGCTAATGCCATGATGCCGATAATAATAAGGGTAATTGCAGGGCCCTCCAGACCTTTCGGAATCTCGCTTTCTTTTATTTTCTCACGGATACCGCCAATAAGGGTAATTGCGAGAAACCAGCCAAAACCTCCGCCAGCGCCAAAGGCAAAGGCCTGCCAGAATGTATAGGGCTTATTCAACATAAAAAGCGCAATGCCTAAAATTGCACAGTTAACTGTAATGAGTGGCAGAAAAATTCCCAGGGCATAGTACAACTTTTCAGAAAAGCGCTCAATAATCATTTCCAAAAGTTGTGTAAAGGCAGCAATAATAACAATAAAGGTTAGCAGGCGCAAATACTCTATACCCAGCGGAATAAGAACATATTTATACATCAAAAAATTAAGCGCGGTAGTGCTTGCAGTCACAAACATCACTGCACCGCCTAAACCAATACTGGTATCTACCTTTTTGGAGATTGCCAGACACGAACACATCCCCAGAAAACGCGCTAACAGAATATTGTCGGTAAATGCCGCTGAGGTAAAAATAAGCACAAGTGATGCAAAAAAATTCATATTTTGCAGATCCATGGTATTCTCCTTATCGTTTTACTTCCTTGACCAGCCACCTGCGGGCGAACCAGGTAAACATGCCCAGCATAAAAAATGCACCTGGAGGCATGACCATGATGATCCATGAATGCCACCAGAGATCGCGTGCAGGCAACGTTATACCCAAAATAGAGCCGAATCCGAGGGGCTCACGTACTGATGCAATGAAGATAAGTACGAGGGAATATCCGACCCCTGACGCAATACCATCAAAAAGTGAAAGCAGCGGTTTGTTCTGACTGGCAAAGGCCTCTGCCCTTCCCATGATTATGCAATTAGTAATGATCAGACCGACATAAGGACCGATAAAGCGATGAATGTCGGGAGCATATGCCTTAATGATGATATCAACTATCATAACGTAGCAGGCGATAATAAGTACCTGGATAATCATGCGTATACGCTTCGGAGTATAATCTCTCAGCAGTGAAATGGTGAGGTTGGAAAGCGCGGTGGTAAAGATTAATCCAAAACACATGAACAGGGTATTTGCCAGCAGATTGGTGACAGCCAAAGTCGAACAGATTCCTAATACCTGCCGATAGATTGGATTATCCTGCCAGATACCGTTTAAAAAAACTTGTTTGGGTGTATAAGCCATATAATGTCCTTATATAATAAAAAAGCATGTTAAATTAGGCATTCAGCGACTTACACGTACACCTTTTTACGACAAAATTCCACCCCCGCCAGCGGGGGACAGTTGTTGTTCCCCTCAGTGAGGAGGATTAAGGGGAGAGGCGAAAAGCTTGAAATTCCTTACAATCCAGTTATTCCCACTGCAAAGGAATCTCAGGCATTGGTTTTTCTTTTTGTTCTTTCATTGCTTTTCTGAATGCCTCAAGCTCGCTGTTTAAAAACTTCATGAGCGCCAGTGACGTCTGTGTGGCGCCAGTAATAGCATCGACCCGGTTTTTTGCATTGGGAATCGGCGCCTGACCTACAATAATACGCTTATCAGCCGGTTGGTCCCATGCAATGGAAATACCTTTAAATTGATCGGTAAACCAACCTTCTTCAATGCGCGCCCCCAATCCGGGTGTCTCTTTCTGGTCGAGAAATTGAATATTCACAATTTTCGACAGGTCAGCTGAAAGTACAATAATTCCAGAGATACGGTCCCAGAAGCCTGTGCCGCTGAAGACAAAGCCGATATTGCCGGTTTCCTTTTGTTTATATATGTCCCATGTACGCCCTTCATAAGTTATCTGCTCATGGCTTATGTTGTCATCAATTGCCTTTTGAAAGGCATCAGCAGATACGCCAGTGACAGGAAGATCAAATGCACCGCATATAATCCTGTTCTTATGCAATTTTTCGTTTTTAATAAGCATATCAAGTGTTGCATAATGAACGGAAGCAATGCCAGTACCAAATACGGTACAAATGGTTATCATGAAGCCGAGAATATATGCGGGAGATGTTTTTTTCATGGCGATTCAGTTACTTTCTCTGATACAGTCCCTTTCTCGGGGATTTGGGGTTTTTTCATACGAGTTATCCATAAATCGAGAGAGGGCGCTAATATATTGCCGAGCAGGATAGCAAATCCGGCGCCACCGGAAAAAATGCTTTTATAACGGAAAACTACTATCATGGCGCCGATAAAAAAGCCATAAATCCATTGTGACAGGGTAACCTTTGGTGCGCTAATCGGATCGGTGACCATAAAGACAGCTGCATAAAATAATGCACCGGAAAAGAGGGTAAAGAGTGGTTGGGGAATGGTTTTAATACCAAAAGCGTATCTGAAAACAACTGAGGAGATTAAAGCCCCCAGCAACGTCGCTACAGTCAAGCGCCAATTTGCAGTTTTGGTCCATAATAAATAAAGACATGAAAACATTATTACAATCGCTGAAACCTCTCCCATTGAACCTGCACCCAAGACCATTTTTTGACCTTCATATTCAAAGATGGTCCCTATATTTCCAAGGAACAGGGAAAGAATTGAACTCTCGTAACTATAATTTCGATGTGCCCACATAGGTGTTGCTGAAGTTATTGCATCGACAACTTTCAGCCCTGCCTCTGCAATATATTGCGCAGGTTGTTCTAAAGCTGTTACACTCCAGTGGCCAAATCCACCGGGAAATCCCGTAAATACTGGCACAAACTGTCCTGTTAATTCGATAGGGAAGCATACAAAAACAAAGCCGCGCCCAACAATAGCAGGATTAAATACATTCTTTCCAAATCCCCCAAACATCTCTTTCGCAAATAAGATAGCGATAATGGCGCCAATTGCAACTATCCACAATGGTGTGGTTGGGGGGAGAGAAAGGGCATATATCCCGGCAGTAACAAAACACGCATAACTTATTTTTCCCTTCCTCAAAGAGGACATCACCCATTCTGTCAGGAAAGCAAATATCATTGAAACGGCTATGATACCTACGACATACCAGCCAAAAAAATAGACAGCCACTATCGCAACCGGTATGAGCGAATACAGCACCCGGAGCATAATTTCCTGTTTCAGGAATTTGAGGGAAGAAAGCATTTTTCTATCAGAAAAAAAGTCCTTTTCAAAAGATGATTCTCTTAACTAATCAATTATTATACCAAAGTGGCGGACTTTAAAAACATCGCACAAATATATCCTAGCCATAATCAAATCGGGTAGTTACGGAAAACATAATCAAGCGGCAAGATTAAATTCAAGAATGTTTTTATCAAGAATCTTAGACCAAAATTCTATTTAATTAGATTTAAGGGAAGAGGTTTTTCCAAGGAAATTATGAGATATTTTTTTATATACGAACCTCCCGAAGACATCCATTACGATAATTAGGAGTAATTCTCACTCATTGGCATCTTTATTGCCAAACAGAATATAAATTTACATTATTAACGATTATTTTTGATTTTGAATGGAAATTAACTGATACATTATTTTTTATAAACTGTTACAGTTGCAGGAGAAATGATTTCCATACTTATGACAATCGAAAATTTTTGAAAAAAACCAAAAGGGGAATTTATCCAGAAGTATGGAACTCGATGTCTAAAATCTTGGATAATTACAGAAGAGTCGAAAACAAACCTTACTGAAAGAAAAAATTTATGAGGTTGAAGTGGTTCAAATGTTGTTTTTAGTTACGGAGGGCATAATTATTATTTCTTTCATGGATTTTATTTTAAGCAGAGGAGGTGAAATTAATGAATCTTGTAAAATGGGACCGATTGGATCCTTTAAATAGCCTTACCCATATCCAGCGAGAGATGAGTGACTTATTAGACATTTTGAGTTCCGCACCTCAAACCGAAGGTTATGTGAGCGCAGAATTTCCACCGATTATTGTATCTACAAGCGAGGATAATATACTTGTTCGCGCAGAGATTCCCGGAATCAGGATCAGCGATCTGGATGTCCAGGTAGTTGATGATGTATTAACAATCAAGGGGGAAAGAAAACCTGTCGCTACCACAGCGAAGATAACGTACTTGCGCCGGGAAAGAAACTACGGAACGTTTGCCCGTTCTATTATGTTACCTGAAAAGGCCGACGTGGAAAAAGTAACGGCTTCTTACAAAAATGGCGTTTTAACGGTAAAGCTTCCGAAGGCCGCAGAGACAAAACCAAAGCAAGTTGTAATTAAAAAGGCATAACGAAAAAAGGAGATTCTTCTCATGGAAACAAAAGAACACCCAGCCATCGAAAAAAAGAAGATTGCGCCTGATAGGTGTATCGTAACCGGGAAAGGAGACTGGTACTTTCCCTTAGCTGATATTTATGAAACCCCGGACAACTTTACTATTTTAATCGATATGCCGGGAGTAAGCACTGAGAACATTGCGATTGATATACGAAACAATGAATTAGTTATCAATGGTGAAGTTTCTCTGGAGGCGTATATTGATGAGAAAATAATACATAATGAGTATAACATCGGGCATTACCACAGGCACTTTGCTATCTCAGATGCCATTAACAGGGATAAAATTGAGGCAAAGATGTCTGACGGTGTCTTATCTCTTGTCTTGCCCAAAGCAGAACATGTAAAACCAAGGAAGATTGAAGTCAAGGCAGAATAATCTCACAACCTTTTGCAGGAGGCTTCATGGATGTGGTATTCCTGCTATTGAAAGGCACGCAAATTATGATTTTTGTAGATAAAGCAGAATGTGTCGGTTGCGAAGAATGTCTGCATGCTTGCCCTATGGAATCCATTATCATGAAACATGAGAAGGCAGAAATTACGCATCGCAAGTGCGATGAGTGTGAGCGCTGCATCCCGGTGTGCCCTGTAAAGGCTATCCAGATTGTATTCACACCATTAAAGAAGAAGTGTATGTAACTTTTTAAACATTTTAATATGGAGCATAAAAATGGCAGAAACAAGTTTGTTTTGTCAGATCAACACACTGGCCACAGGTCCGGCGGACACCGCGAAGAAACATGTACCCGTTATTACCATACAGGGTGCTGTAAAGGTTGGACAGCCCTTTACAGTAAATATAAAAGTGGGAGAAACACTTCATGGAATGGAAAATGGGCATTTTATTCAATTTGTAGATCTGTATTGTGGGCACATATATATTTCACGGGTGGATTTTACTGCTGAGCTTAATAGACCGGAAGTGTCACTGAGCGTTGTTTTGCAGCATGAGGGAAAAAGGACACTCCGGGCGTTTAGCCGATGCAACCTCCATGGTATCTGGGAAGGAGCAAAGGAAGTGGATGTAACCAAATAATAACTTTCCTTGTTTTTTCATGAAGGAGCCACTTTATGATAAAAGTAAAGACTTTTACTTCGCCCCTAAGGATATTTCACGTCCATAATGAACTTGTGGAATTGGACAAAGTAGTGAATGATTTTTTACAACAGAGCAATATAAAGAAGGTGATTTCTGTTTGTGACAGCACCACGAACACCAACGGTGGTACGATGGGCGTTATTCGTGTTGTTACTTATGAAGAATAAGGTATCTTCACAACAGAAGTGAACTGAAGGTCAATGTGTGCCACTCAGCGCTGAATTTGGAAAAGATTATCTTAAAGTCTATTATTTTTTAAGGGGGAAAAGCTATGCATAAAACAAAATTTTTTGCAGTAACATCGTTTGCAGTCGCTGTAGGGGCAATTACCTATTTTTCAGGAATCCCCGTTTCCAAAGCGGCAGATATCGATGCCAAAAAACTATACATGACCCATTGCAAAACCTGTCACGGGGAGGACGGTCATCCGACAGATCTTGGGGCGGGATTGGGGGCACGTGAGCTTGCCAATGCAGAATGGCAGGCAAAGACAACCGATGAACAGATCATCGAGCAAATTAACAATGGCACACCAGAAAAGATGATGCCGTTTAAAGAAAAACTGACACAGGATGAGATTAAGGCATTGGTTTCCGTTGTCAGGAGTTTTGGGAAGAAATAAATTTCGCTGCATAGGAATTTTCATTTTATTTAAACGGTTTTAGGGTAGCACGGACAAACAAACAGACTGGGTCAAATGAAAAAATTTGTCTATATACAGTATTTATTGATGAAACGAGGCTCAAATACGGTATAATTTCCTACGAATCAAATATCTTCAATAGAACCAAAATAGAACCAAGGAGGTATA
>SOEU01000020.1 GCA_021646415.1 Candidatus Brocadia sp. | reverse complement strand
GGCTTATTTTTATCTTTCTCTTAACACAGGCAATAAATTGCCTGCCTATGAGCAATTTGCCCCTCCGGGGCGAAATCAGCACAAGGCTTTGCCTTGATAGTTTTTCAAAAAACTAAAGTGTTACGAATAATTATTGTTACGTCCCTACTCTGCTAAAAACAGTAAAGAAGGTAAAAAAAAGGATTTTTAAATCCAAAAGGGGTGATCTTTTCTGCACGTAGGTAATGTCATAATTTACCCAATCACTGAATTTACCGCTCTCCCTTCCCATTATCTGCCAAAGTCCGGTCATACCTGGCTTGACCGAGAGCCTGATTTTTCTCCAATTGTCGTCTCCCGTCATCTCTTCATCTGCCAGGGGTCTTGGGCCTACAAGACTCATCTGTCCTTTTAAAACATTTATCAACTGAGGCAATTCGTCAAGGCTATACTTTCTGAGAATCTTCCCTATTTCTGTAATTCTTGGGTCATTTCTCATTTTAAACATGGGGCCGTCCATCTCGTTCTTAAGCCTTTTTTTCAAGGACTCTGCATCTTTAACCATCGTTCTAAATTTATACATATGAAACACCTTTCCATGCCTGCCACACCGCTTCTGCAAAAAGAAAACAGGTCCTTTACTATCTATTTTTACCAAAATGGCAATAATGAAAAACAAAGGAAGAAGAATAGTAAGCAAAAAAATGCTACATACCATATCCAAGATTCTCGTTAAACAATCTTCTATAGCAGTCCAGAGATTCATACTATACAAATAGCTTTTGCAAGTCCAGATATTATATCTTATGAAAGTTTATTTTTCTGATCTAAATTACAGATCCAGAGCACAGCTGTAACCATACCTCTCCGTTGCCCTTTGAGAGGCCATATCATTATTTACTCATTTTTAAACTTCAACATTATAATAATCGGCAGGTTTTTTTCAAAAATAAATATTTTTATTAGCAACCCTCTTTACCTAAATGCCCCAGTCGCATGATGTCCAGACTAATAGTTGTGTTCATAGGTACTTTTCTACAAACAATTTCCAATTGATTTTAAATTGTCATTTACGCAGATTTTGTGTATTATATGGTATTATAATTTTCAATTTTCAATGAACCTGATAAGAGAACTCACGTGCGGGTGGCAATAGTACATGACTGGCTGACCGGAATGCGGGGAGGGGAGAAGGTTTTGGAGGTCTTCTGTGAACTCTTTCCAGAAGCAGACATTTTTACATTAATCCATCGTCATGGCTCAGTTTCAAAGACAATAGAGGACAGAAATATTCAAACCTCCTTCCTCCAAAGAGTGCCTCTTGCGAAAAGGAACTACCGCTCTTTTCTGTTGTTATTCCCTTTAGCAATAGAAGGTTTCGATATGAGAGAGTACGATATGGTTCTGTCCAGCAGTCACTGCGTGGCCAAAGGGGTGTTGACCTCTCCATCTGCAGTCCATGTATGCTACTGCCATACCCCGATGCGCTATGTATGGGATCATTACTACACCTATTTTGGTAACGGTAAAAAGGGGATCATTTCCAGGTTTTTGATACCTGCCATAGCACATTACCTGCGGATGTGGGATGTTGCCTCCAGTAACCGGGTGGATTACTTTGTGGCAAACTCCTATCATGTTGCAAACCGGATAAAAAAATATTATAAAAGATCGGCGGAGGTCATTCACCCGCCCGTAGATTGTTCGCTTTACACACCTCCGGAGAGTCAAAGAGAAGGAGACTACTATCTGGTTGTATCAGCCTTTGCTCCCTATAAAAGGATTGATATTGCTGTAGATGCATTTGAAAGAATGAGTTTACCGCTTGTCATTATCGGAGGGGGACAAGAAGAAGAGCAAATCAGGAAGATGGCAAAAAAACACGTACAGTGTATTGGATGGCAATCCAGCGAATCTTTGAAGGAATATTACCGGGGATGCAAAGCATTAATCTTTCCTGGAGAAGAAGACTTTGGAATCGTCCCTTTGGAGGCACAGGCATGCGGAAAACCTGTAATTGCCTTTGCTAAAGGGGGGGTGTTAGAAACCGTTCATGGTGTATACGCTCATTGTGATTCCGCAATGGAAAAGACACCCGGGGGGCCAGAAACACCTACCGGTGTATTTTTTACAAAACAAACGACAGAGTCCTTGATGGAGGCTGTAAGGTTTTTTGAACACCATAAAGACCTATTTGATCCACTTTTAATTAGAAAACATGCGGAAAGTTTTGATCGCTTAACATTTAAAGAAAAGTTTAAACAATATACTGAAAAACTTTTATGCTAAAGAAACACAGCAAGTTTTTCGAATCGTTATTGCTCCTTACCGACTGGTTCACCCTGTCCATCACGTGGATATCCTCCTACTACCTGAGGTTTTATTCGGGCATTATACCCGTTTATAAAGGGATTCCTCCCCTGAAAATTTACCTGATCCTCCTCATTTTCATGATTCCTTTATGGGGTATGGTTTTTAAAGTATTTGGGCTGTATCGTCCCCGCAGGGTTTCAACCAGGATTTCTGAAATCATAGATATTGGCAAGGCATCCACATTCGCCACACTGATCCTTATCGCGCTGACGTTCCTCTTCCGTCAATATGAATTTTCCCGTTTAACGTTCTTGTATTTCTGGCTCATCAACATTGTATCTCTCAGCCTGACTCGTATCCTGTTCCGGGAATTTCTACGTTTCTTGCGACAGAAGGGGTACAATCAGAGATACGCCTTGATCATAGGCACAGAAAAGTTGGGACAAGACCTCGTAAAAAAACTACAGAAACATCCCGAACTCGGAATTCAGATTTCCGGTTTCCTGACCAACGACCCGAATACTGCAGGAAACACCATACAGGGAATAAAGGTCCTGGGGAAATATCCGGATGTCCGTGAATTCATTCCAAAACTTGGTATCGATATTGTTTTTGTTGCCTTACCCTTTAATGCCCATAATCAACTGAAGGAGGTTTTAAATTGGATCGGTGACGAGATGGTTAGTATCATGGTCTTGCCAGACCTCTTTGAGTTCATTACCCTGCGTGGCAGTGTAAGTGAGTTTGAGGGCATGCCGCTCATCAGCCTTCGCGACACGCCTCTTTATGGCTGGAATATTATTGTAAAAAGGGTTCTGGACGTTGTTTTCTCCTCGCTTGTTCTCGTATTTACGGCCCCTCTTATGATCATTATCTCAATACTGATTAAACTAACTTCTGAAGGCCCTGTATTCTTTAAGCAGGAAAGGATGGGGATGGACGGTAAGATATTTAATATGCTCAAATTCCGAACGATGTTTATCAATGCGGAACAAGCAACGGGACCCGTTTGGACGAAGAAGGACGACCCAAGGTGCACCAAAATAGGCAAATTGCTGAGGAGGACGAGTCTGGATGAGCTTCCGCAGTTTTTTAATGTATTACGAGGAAACATGAGTATTGTCGGACCACGTCCTGAAAGACCAATCTTTATAAGAAATTTCAGAAACACCATTCCAAAATACATGTTAAGGCACAAAATGAAGGCGGGAATCACTGGCTGGGCACAAGTTAGCGGCTGGCGTGGAAATACATCATTGGAAAAACGAATTGAATACGACCTGTATTACATTGAAAACTGGTCATTAAACTTTGATCTGAAGATAATCTGGCTTACGCTGTGGAACGGACTTATTAACAAACATGCATACTAACAAAATGAGAAGACGACCACAGATTTCACAGATTACACAGATAAATAAAAAATCTGTGAAATCTGTTTTTGTATTTTTTTTCTGTGCAATCTGTGTAATCTGCAGTTTCAAATATTCTTTCATTGGTTTGAAGTATGCCTCGTTCGATTTATTGGCAGAAGATTTTAGGCCAAATCTGGTCTGGGAAATTAATACGCAGGAAACAGGGCTGGCAAAAGCTGCACTTCAAATTGCGCAAGAATCGTATCCTGAAATAGACATAGAACAGTATCTCAAAAAGCTCGATAGCATTATTCAAAATATCAAGAAAAGTCTTAATGACGAAACAGAACCGGAACAGATTATCAAAACCATCAACGTTGTACTCTTCAACGAACTCCAGTTTAAGTATGTACAAACAGGCGAACTAGAGTATCTATCCTTAAACAAGGTATTGGACGCAAAGACCGGCAACTGCGTAGGGCTGTCGATTCTCTATCTCAGTATTGCAGAAGGGTTACACCTGCCAATCTACGGTGTAAGCGTACCAGAGCATATCTTTGTGCGTTACGACGACGGAGATTTTCGCAAGAACATTGAAACAGGCTATGAGGGTATGGCCACTCCCGACAGTTACTACGTACATATGCCTGGGAAGCGCATTTCACAAACAAGCATCAAGAATGGATATTATCTCAAAAATCTCACCACGAACGAAGTAATTGCTGATATTTATCTAAACCGTTCCATAATACAAAAAGAGAAAGGTAATATACAGGCCGCTTTGAAAGACATAAACCATGCTATCCAATTACACGGGAACGATGCCGTAGCCTATTGTAACCGGGGTGTCCTTAACGAAAAAATGAATGATCGCGAACGTGCCCTGGAGGATTATAACAAGGCCATTGCCCTGAATCCTGACTATGCACCGGCATATTACAACCGTGGTTCTGTTTATGCCTCAATGGAAATTATTGACAGAGCCATCATGGATTATAGCAAGGCGCTGTCTTTAGACCCCAATTCAACCTTGTCCTATTATAACCGGGGCATCGCATTTAAAATGATCGGGAGGGCAGACCTGGCAATCGAAGACATGAGCAGCGCCATTTCTTCAAACCCTCAATTTGCGGCTGCATATGCCCAGCGTGGCCTGGCTTACGCCGAATCAGGTGAACCAGAAAAAGCCCTGGAAGACTTTAACAAGGCGCTGGAACTTGATCCCAATAATACCGAAATGTACATGAAAAGGGGAATTCTTCATGCTGATGCACAGCGCTTTGATAAAGCTATTGAGGACATAACGATCTTCATAAAATTCGCACCAGGGAATTCCTTTGCCTATTATATTCGTGCCAAAGCATACCGCGGAAAGGGAGATATTGAAAGGGCTATGGAAGATTATAACAGGGTGTTAGAATTGAGTCCCCGAATGGCTGGAGTATACTTCGAACGAGGTCAAATGCAAAACCAGTTAGAAAAACACGAAGATGCCCTTGCGGACTTCAACGCATCCATAGAACTCTTTCCATACAACCCTTTTGCCTATCTCCACCGTGGAAATACTTACAAGATGCTCGGCAATAATAAAGACGCGCTAAGGGATTACTTGGCCTATCTAAAACTCAACCCCAATGCCCCCGATGTAGAAGAAGTAAAAAGGGCTATAGAAGATATCAAAAATAACCTATAATTCTTAGTTACCCCGAATGCGGAGTTTGTCTGACCGGGTCTGTCCAAAACATTGATTCCTGTACCCCCCAAAAGCATCTTTTGGCCACAATCCGTACAACTATGGAATGCCATAAACCTCCACAATCGGAAACCAGGCACTTTTTTCTCCTGCTCCTTATTCCGTAACAACTTTTCACGCGTGTTCATCTACTCAAGCTCGCAATATAATAACCGGCTACAACAACGGCACCTATCCCTCCGGCGACATTTGGCCCCATCGCATGCATAATAAGATAATTATTCGGATCCTCCCTTTGACCTTCCAGATGGGCAACACGTGCTGATATAGGCATTGCAGAAACTCCCGCTGCACCAATAAGTGGATTAACGGGATTATGGGGGCTCAGGTAATTCATTACCTTACCCATGAGAACACCACCTGCCGTTGAAACTGCAAAAGCAAAGGCACCCAGAAACAGAATTTTAAGCGTTTCGATATTAAGAAATCGTTCGCCTGTCATCGTTACACCAACACTGGTACCAAGGAAAATCGTAACGACATTGATGATCTCGTTTTGGGCGGCATTCACCAGACGTTCCGTTACACTGCATTCGCGAAGGAAATTTCCCAGCATCAGCATGAAGATTAAAGCCGAAGATGCAGGAATGAGCAGCACACAAAGAACGGTGATAATCAGGGGAAAAAGGAGTTTTTCCAGCTTTGACACTTTTCGCAGCGATTTCATTCTGATTCTCCTTTCATGCCGTGTAGTTAATAATTTCATGATAGGAGGTTGAATCAAAGGAACGAGAGACATATAACTATAGGCAGCTACTGCAATCGGCGCTAACAGTTCCGGTGCAAGCCTATTGCACATAAAAATAGCCGTAGGGCCATCCGCCCCGCCAATAATTCCGATAGATGCCGCCTGCTTTGCAGTAAAACCAAGGCAGGATGCCCCAAGGAAAGTAACGAATATTCCCAGTTGCGCAGCAGCTCCCAAGAGAAACGTACGTGGGTTGGCAATCAGTGGTCCAAAATCAGTCAGTGCCCCGACTCCCAGAAAAATTAATGGAGGAAATACCTCCCAGGTAATTCCTTTCGAGATGTAATAGTAAAGACCGCCGGGCTGATTGTGGACCGGAAGATTGACGATACCCTGGGTTGGTAGATTTGCAATGAGTGACCCGAAAGCAATCGGCACAAGCAGCAATGGTTCAAAACCTTTGTATACTGCAAGGTAAAGCAGTACAAGCGCTATACCCCACATTACCATCATTTGCCACGTCACAAGATGAAATGCCGTCAGGTGCAGGAAATTGATGAAATCTTGAATCATAAAAGTGGGTTTATGAAAAGATTAACAGCTGTTGACCTTCTTCTACTGCATCTCCAATTTTTACAAGAATGGCTGAAATTTGACTGCTCTGAGGTGCATAAATGTAATTATTCATTTTCATCGCCTCAATGATCATCAACTGATCTCCTTCATTAACAGTTTGCCCCACATGCACAGACATGGCGACTACTCTGCCTGCCAGCGGACTGACAATTCCTCCCGGCCCGGCGTGAATGGGTAAAACCGTGGCCGGTACTGCCTGTTCCTGAACGGAAGGCGGTGTAACAGGTTTGGATGGTTGCGGGGTTCCGCGCTCATTCTCTTCAAGGATTTCAACTGTCACTTCATACACCTTTCCGCCCACAGTCACTCTAAGCTTTTTCATATTTCGAGTAATTGTTCTTTCTATAAATTAACGGATTTTGTGAGATGCAAAATGTTGACGTCTTCCTTCGATAGACCATGCCTGCAGGTAGAGATTCTCAATGACCTTGCCGTCGGCAACGGGACGAATGGAAACAATCCGGTGGGAATCTTCTATTGCTAAATACACCGCAGCAGCAATAACAGCCAGCAGCTCCTGGGTATCTTCTTCCTGTGGTAATACCAATGATCTTTCAAGAGTTGTACCAGCACCAGTCACGGTCTTTCTGTCACCCGTTTTTTTGAAGAGATATCCAAATGAATACAGTATCAAGGCGATCAACCCCAAAACCAACAGTACAAGAACGAAACCAATTGTTTGAAAACGAAAATTTTCCACAAAAGACGGATGTGCTGGCAAATTGGCAAAGATCAACATTTTATTAAATACCATCATATCGCAACAGAACCGCAACTAAGTTAACCATCTTGGCCCCTTCCTTCGCAAGGAGATTAAGGGAAGGTAAAAAATTTTCAAAAGAATTGACACAACACCACTAGAGAGGAATATTCCCGTGTTTTTTCGGTGGACGAGTTTCACGTTTTGAAAGTGTCTTGCGCAACGCAAGCGCAATCACAGAGCGTGTATGTGAGGGTTCTATTACGTCAGTAATCATCGCGTGAGCGGCTGCCTGATAAGGCGAAGCAAACCGCTCCCTGTACTCTGATACAAACTCCTCCTCCCGAGCCTTTGGATCTTCAGCTGCCTCAATTTCACGGCGGTAGATAATTTTGACTGCGCCTTCCGCCCCCATCACGGCGATCTCTGCCGTTGGCCATGCAAAAACCAGGTCTGCCCCCATATCCCGACTGCACATAGCCAGATAGGCACCTCCGTATGCCTTTCTGAGAATTACGGTAATTTTGGGCACTGTAGCCGCAGCATAGGCAAATAACATTTTTGCCCCGTGACGGATAATCCCTCCCCGTTCCTGGGCAATCCCGGGCAAAAACCCGGGAACATCCACCAACGTTACCAAAGGGATATTAAAAACGTTACAAATGCGGATAAAACGACTCGCTTTATCTGAAGCATCAATATCGATTGTTCCGGCTTTGACGAAAGATTGGTTGGCGACAAGTCCCACCACAATCCCTTCGATCCTTGCAAAACCAATAACAATATTTTTTGCCCATTCTTTCTGTACTTCCAGAAAATGTCCTTCGTCAACCAACCGTTTAATAATTTCCAGCACATGCAATGGCTCCCTGTTGTCTGCGGGAACAACCTCATTCATCCCCCGGTCTTCAGCCAGCGAAATCGCAGAAGTGGGCCGGTGTGGCGGATCCAAAATATTATTCGATGGTAAATATGAAAGTAACTGTTTCACGAGATCAATGGCATGTTGGTCATCTTCTGCGATAAAATGAATATTCCCGCTGATTGAGGCGTGAACTACCGCATTTCCAATTTCATCTAAGGTTGTAGATTGTCCGGTAGTAGCTCTGATAACATCAGGTCCGCAGATAAACATATTGGCGTTATTCTTTGTCATGATGATAAAATCCATTAACGCCGGAGAATATGCTGCTCCCCCAGCACAAGGGCCGGCAATGACGGCAATCTGCGGAACAACACCTGAGAGCATTACGTTCCGGTAGAAAACCTGTCCATACCCTGACAACGAATCTACCCCTTCCTGTATTCTCGCACCTCCTGAATCATTAAAGCCAACCAGTGGCGTTCCTGTCTTCAGCGCATACTCCATAAGATCGCATACCTTCCGGGCATGAATCCTTCCCAACGCTCCGCCACCTACCATGAAATCCTGACTAAACGCTGCCACAGGTCTCCCATCGACATAACCTGTTCCTGTTACTACCCCGTCACCGGGTAAGGCCTTTTTCTCCATACCAAAGTCACGGCAGGCATGCTGTGCGTGCATTCCCGATTCCTGAAAAGTATTTTCTTCAAAAAGACTTGTGAGACGTTCACGCGCAGTCATTAAACCCCTGTCATGCCGCTCCCTGATTTTATCACGCACGCTATCCAGGATTGCCTCACGGCGCCTTTCAAGTTCTTCGATACATTTTGGTGGAATTGCCATAAAAATTTTTTACTTTGTATGATATTGTCTTTATGATTTTCTGTTACCCTGTGAACAAAATTCCGTAAGAACACCATGGGTTGATTTCGGGTGAAGAAAAGCTACCAGCTTTCCGCCGGCCCCTTCAATCGGCGTCTCATTCAGGAGACGACAACCTGCCCTGCTGGCCTGTTGTAACTGTGCACCGATGTCATCCGTCTCAAAGGCAACATGGTGCAATCCCTCGCCTTTTTTTTCAAGAAACCCGGCTACAGGACTATCAGCCGAGGTAGGTTCCAGAAGCTCAAACCGAACTTCACCCACCGTAAAGAACGCTATCCGCACCTTTTGTGAAGGAACTTCCTCCTGCCCTTTACACACAAGACCCAGCGCCTGCTCATAATAGCCAATTGCTTCATCAAGTGAGTGTACAGCAATTCCCAGATGATCAATTTTCTGAATCATAATCGGCTCCCTGCCTCAAGCGGGTTTAATGGTTTTTGTTAATAATTTTCTGGCGCTGCGAAACTGCAATCAAAAGCACAGGAAATAACAAGCACCAAATACCGAATAAATTCCAATACTCCACATTCCAGCTACTGGTATTGATTCTATAAAAGATGTTTTTTCAGGGGCAATACTAGAGACCTCTTCTCCCGCCATACACACCAAACACCCCGCGCAGGACGTCGCAAATCTCGCCCATCGATGCATAGCAGCGTACAGCCTCCATGATGAAGGGCATTACATTCGCCTTTCCCCGCGCTGCTTCATCCAGACTTGACAGTACCTCTTTCACTTTCTGGTTATTACGTTTCGTGCGTATTTCCGTAAGTTTCCTTATCTGGTTTTCCTCCACAGATCTGTTGACTTGAAAGACATGAAGGGAAACTTTTTCCTGTTCCTGAAAGCAGTTGACCCCCACAATCGCCCGCTCACCCCTGTCAATTTGTTGTTGGTATTGAAAGGCAGATTCCTCAATCTGGCGCTGAACTATTCCTGCCTCGATGGCTGCAATCATTCCGCCTGCCCGATCAATTTCTTCGATCAGTGTCAGGACTTCACGCTCAACCCGATCAGTCAAATCTTCAACATAATAAGAACCAGCAAGGGGATCAACAGTATTGCAAGCATCGGATTCATGGGCAATAATCTGCTGTGTACGTAAAGCAACACGAACTGCATCTTCCGCCGGCAGCGCCAATGCCTCATCACGGGAATTTGTGTGCAAAGACTGCGTTCCTCCAAACACCGCTGCAAGTGCCTGTAATGCTACGCGGACTATATTGTTATCAACTTGCTGTGCCGCCAGGGTATATCCGGCCGTTTGGGCATGAAACCGCAACATCTGGCTGGTGGGTTTCCGGGCATGGAACCGTTCCTTCATCAATCTCGCCCAGAGCCGCCGGGCCGCCCGAAACTTTGCCACTTCCTCAAAAATATCTGAGGACGTGCTGAAGAAAAAGGCCAGGCGCGGAGCAAAGACATCGACATCCAGACCCGCTTGAATCGCTGCCTGTACATACGTACACCCATCCGCCAGAGTAAAGGCAACCTCCTGGACTGCGGTCGAACCTGCCTCCCGTATGTGATAACCCGAAATTGAAATTGTATTGAATTGCGGAACCACCTTACTACACCACTCAAAAATATCTGTCGTTAATCTCAAACTCGGCCGGGGCGGAAAAATGTACGTTCCCCTGGCAATATATTCTTTGAGAATGTCGTTTTGGATTGTCCCCGTTAATTGACAGGGATTAACTCCCTGTTTTTCTCCCACTGCAACATACATGGCCAGCAGCACCGCAGCCGGGGCATTAATTGTCATTGAGGTGGAAACTTTATCCAGTGGAATACCGGTAAACAGGGCTTCCATGTCCGCCAGGGTATCAATGGCTACACCTACCTTACCGACCTCGCCCCGGCTCATGAAATGATCGGAATCGTATCCAATTTGCGTTGGCAAATCAAAGGCTACGGAAAGTCCAGTTGTCCCCTGCTCCAGTAAGTAACGGTACCTTTTATTAGATTCCTCTGCTGTGGAAAATCCTGCATATTGCCGCATTGTCCAGAGACGTCCGCGGTACATGGTGGGTTGAATCCCCCGTGTATAGGGATACTGGCCGGGGAAACCAATTTTCGAGAGATATTTTTCATCAAGGGTCTCAGGCAATACAAGGCGCTCCACAGGAAGGCCTGAGGCAGTCTTGAACTCCTTTGATCGTTCTGGTGTACGGTCCAAAACTTTTTGAAGGACCTTTTCTTTCCAATCAACAAACGCTGGATGTTCATCCATAGGAATACTTCAATGGCTCATTTTTTGAGTAATTCAGTTTGCGAAATACATACTTCTTAAATGACCGTTGCCGGTTCTCCAACTCCCTCTGCGGTCATGTTACGTTAACCGCTTCTTTTGGTGGTATTCGCCGGCGACTTTTCTAAATGCATTCAGAACTGTTTGAATCGGCGTGCCGGGGGTAAACACATCGCAAATACCTTCGTGTCTTAAATGCGGAATATCCTCCTGGGGAATAATACCTCCCACGATTACAGGTATGTCTCCGGCATTCGCCTGACGAAGGGCTTTTAGCATCTCCGGAATAAGCTCATTATGTACGCCGGAAAGAAGCGACAGACCGATTGCATCTACATCCTCACGAATCGCCATTGATACAATTTCTTCAGGTGTCAGGCGTATACCTGTGTAAATAACCTCAAAGCCATCTTCACGCAGACTACGTGCAATAAACTTCGCTCCGCGGTCATGTCCATCCAATCCTAGTTTACCAATTAACACCCTGCCCCGGTGCTGCCGTATTTCCATAACAATAAGCCTTTCGTTTGGTTGGTAGCATGAAACCCAAAATTACAAGAGTTATTCAACCATATAGGGGGGAGGTAGTGCAAGAGTAATTTTATCCTCTTATGGACAAACCTCTCAAGCGATTATCAAAAAATGTTTTGAATTTTTTAGCAAAAATATCAAGGCAAAAAGTTTGAATAGCAAATTTTCGGATTTTATTTATTTTGACTCATTCGGGTTGAGGATATAAGTCAAAAAGTTTGTGCAGCTTCTAAAAACTTTTATTTCCATCCCATCAATGGGCAGAGTAACCGCATGCCCAGCCAGATAATGACAAAGCCACATATGTCGAAGAAAAAACCTACCCTGACCATTTTGGAAATTGGAACCAACCCGGTGCCATAAACGATTGCATTGGGAGGAGTTGACACAGGCAACATAAACCCATAACTGGCACCGAGACATGCCCCAAGTGCCGGAGGAATCGGGTTGATGCCTGCGGACTTAGCAAGCGTAATAACGATCGGAATGATCATGTTTGCAGATGCAGCATTGGAGGTCATTTCACTCATCACAATCGCTAATGCAATTGATATTGCAGTCAATCCCCACAGCGATTGGGCACCCATCAGGTTCGTAACGCTCTTTCCAAGAGCTTCTGCTACCCCGGTGGAAAACATCAATCCTCCAAGGCTCATTCCGCCACCCATCAAAAGGATGGTACCCCAGTCAATCTGCACTGCCTCGCGCCAGGTGATGGTAAACTTTCCCTGTTTATTATCTGTTGGCAACAGAAAAAGGATGCTTGCCGCAATGAGTGCAACCATCCCTTCAGGAAAATTTTCACTGGCGAATTTTGCACACTTGTGATCACTCCCAAGAGTAATTGCGAGCAATCCAGGGGTAATCCACAATGCTACGGCAACTCCAAAGGCAATCAGCGTATTTATCTGCCCACGAGTCCACCCGCCAAGTGACTCACCCTCTGCCTGAAGGTATTGTGTGAATTGCAACATATCAGTGTTTTTCTGCGTCTTTTTGTTGTGCAGCAAACAAAGCAGCACAAAAAGCACTCCATACATGATTATACACAGGGGAATCCCAATGGCCATCCACTGGAAAAAGTTAATTTCCACACCGACCAACTTATTGATGAGTCCAATACCGATGAGGTTGGGAGGCGTACCGATCGGGGTACAAATACCACCCACCGATGCCGAGAATGCTGTCATGAGCATGATGCCTGTTGAGAAAGGGTCATTTTGCAGTTTCAAAGATATTCCGGACGGGTCACGATCCGGCTGATGTATACCCCGGAGGGCACGAAGAATCCCCATAGCAATTGGCATCATCATAGCTGTAGCGGCCGAGTTGGAGACCCACATTGAAGTTATTGCTGTTACCATTCCAAAAGCACCCAATATCCTTGCCCGATTCCCGCCAACCCAGCGAAGAGAAAGAATGGCAAGTGCAAAACGCCGATCGAGATGATGCAGCGTCATTGCACGGGCGACTATGAATCCACCTATGAACAGGAATATAATTGGGTCTGCAAACGGAGCGAACGTTTTCCTGGCATCCGCAACACCAAAGACGATACACATGCATGCTCCCAGCATTGCGCTCACCGGAAGAGGAAGTGTCTCAGTCATCCACAACACCAGCACACAAGCCAATACTGCGCTCAGATAATTACCGTCAGGCGTTAGTCTGCCCCGGGTGAGCCAGAGAACAATACAAAATGCCAGAGGGGCAGCATAAAACCCTGCCCTCCGGCGCAGACGGTTGAACCGTTCCTCCGCCTTTGATATTACTTCCAGCCTGGTTTGTTCTTCCGCATGGGACAGATCTATTTCATCCATAAAATTATTTATCTACCAGACTGTATCTTTACTCATTCCGGAATTCCGTCATTATTAAATTATCTGATAACCTCGCTCCCTTTACTCTTCATCTCTTTCATGAAAAGCAAATGGTTCTGACAGGTATCGCTGGCAGATTATCGTAAAAAGCATTAGGCATTTCAAGGGTTTTTGTACGGAACAACTGCGAAATTCAAATATCGTACTGTATATGTATTTGCGGCTTGATGTTACTTACGAGGTATTGTAAAATTATAACAAATTCGGTACGCTGTAAACGTCAGAAATGCAAGAAGTTTATGACTAAAACCATATAAACTTTCTTCTTTAATTTTTACTATATGCGATGAAGGTTCTTTGAAGGAGTAAGTCATTATTCAGGCCTCTTCTCAGATACTTATGAAAAAGTTTTTTTAACCAAGATTATTAAATGGAATATTTGGCAACTTTGAATTTCTTAAAGTAAATTTAGTCCGGTATGATATATTCATAATATGAAAAGCTATATATGGTAAAAGGCGTTAATCTTTTTAGTGGCATTGGCAGAAAACTGCTTTGCTGGTTTTTGTTGTTATCCATTTTGCCCATCATTACCGTTGCCATTCTTACCTATCGGTATGCGCAGGAAACCATCAAGAACGAACTCCTCAACGAAGAGGCATTCCTTGCTGATGGAATTAAAAATCATATACTGACTATCCTCAATGCGGGTGAATATTCGTCACAATTTTTTGCATCTGATGAGTTTATCCGAAGACACCTGGAAATTCTGAACCACAACCCAAAGAACACACACATCGTCAAAAAATTCAATGATTACATGATATACAAAACGAATCTGAATAAGGACTTTTACGAGACTTTTGTCTTAAACCCTGCGGGAATTATCGTGGCATCGAGTAACGAGAACAACATCGGCAAGATTGAATTCGGTGCAGATTATTTTACCTACGGCAAGGAAGGTCCTTATGTCAAGGATGTCTATATGGACGAAAACACAGGGGAGTATTCAATGGCCTTTGCCACACCAATTCTAAAGAAACGGAGTGGAAAGTTTCTCGGTGTGCTGGTAATCCGATTCAATGCAAACAAGTTAAATGAAATTACGACGGGAAAAAAGGCTGGTGTAAAAGAAGATGTGGGCATGTTCCTTCGAAGGGGCAAGACAAGCGAAGCATATATTGTAAGCAAAAATCACCTGATGATTACCGAATCGAGATTTAAGGAAGAAGCCATTTTACGACAGCTAGTCAACACCGAACCTGTGACCGCAGCGCTTCACTCCGGAAAAGAGATTGTGGGTGTATATAAAAATTACATGGGAAGGAACGTCATCGGTGCCACACGGTATGTAAAGAAGATGAAATGGGTCCTTTTGGTGGAAACAGATGAATCAGAGGCATATTCCCCCATTTCCAGGTTCAAGTATCGGGCTATTACTGTAGTGGGTATATGTATTGTTGGTGTAATATTTATATCCTTTTTTGTCTCCCGGGGGATCATTATTCCCATTATACGGCTTGTCAAAGGCATGAAAAGGGTTGCGGAAGGTGACCTGAACTTCCGGGTCGAAAGCAATTTGAAAGACGAACTTGGTGAACTAACGACCTCGTTTAACCACATGACCGATGACATCAAAGACGCGCGTGAAAAACTCCTGAAGCTGAAGGCCGACCTTGAAGAAAGAAAAGAATATCTGGAAAGCATCTTAAAGTATGCAAACGAACTGATATTCACGCTTGATGTTCAAGGAAACTTTACCTTTGTCAATCCCAAGATCAAAGAATGGGGTTACCACGAAGAGGAGTTGATCGGGCAGCCTTTGATTTCCATCCTGTTCGATAAGCGGCTGGAAAATGCAGATCAGATCATTCACAATGGTTTCAGGAAGATATTCGAGGTTGAGGTATTGGATAAGCAAAAGAACGTCCGAAATGTATTGCTGAGCACATCTCTTATCAAGAGTAAAGATGGAAAATTGTTGAGTATATTAGGGACTGCCAACGATGTTACTGAATTGAGAAGACTTGAGCAAAAGCTTGTGCAGGCCGACAGGCTGGCATCTATTGGTCAGTTGGTAGCTGGAATTGCCCATGAAATCAATAATCCGATCGGTGTAATTTATCTTTACAGTACGGAAAGTTTAAAGATTTTCGAAAAGGTCACGAATGCCTTAAAACTCACAAGCTCGATCCCTATTTCTGAAAACACACAGCGGCTGAATGGTCTTATTTCTCGTTTGGGTCACGCAGAAAACGTCACCTTGGAAAAGGATACATGGGCAGAGGAGCTTTCATACATCGCTAATGACTTAAACAAGTACTGCCAGGAATTGTCGCAAATTTACACTGTTATTAATAAGAACAGAACTTATTTGTATGAATACTTAGAAGGTTCTGTGAAAGAGTCCGTGCGGTGTAAGGACTTAATTAGCGGACTGCTGGATTTCTCAAGGCAAAAAGAGCCGGAAATGCGCCTGTCAAACGTGAACGATCTGATAGACAATGTACTCGGTATGGTAGAAAAACAATACAGAAAAGAAAAGATAGAAGTAGTTCGTACGCTCGACCCAAATATCCCTGACGTTATGATGGATGCCCGTCAAATGGAGCAGGTTATCATTAACATCACCAATAATGCCGTCTTTGCCATGAAAGAATTTATGGGCAATACGGAACACGCCGGAGTGCTTAGGAAGGGTGAGTTGACAGTAGGATCCCGTTTCCATCCGGATAAGGAGTGTGTTGAAATATTTATTAAGGATACCGGGGTGGGTATCAGTAAAAATGTTTTGAAAAAAATTTTTGATCCCTTTTTTACTACAAGAAAGGACGGTAAGGGGACGGGCCTGGGTTTGAGTATTAGTTATGGAATAGTAAAAATGCATGACGGTAGTATTGAGGTTGACAGCGATATTGGGAAAGGCACAACATTCAGGATATTTTTACCCCTGAAATCAAAAAAAGAGCAGGAAATGTCTGTGATTAAACTATAAATCTTCTATCATTGGTTATTTGTCAAGGAGACAGCAAGCTACAAAGTAAAAGTATAACTTAGTGTCTTAGTGCCATTGTGGCAAATGAATAGGTTGGACTAGTTTTTTTATGAAAACGAATGGGACGAAAATATTGGTCGTGGACGATGAGATTGGTTACCGGAAGGTGCTGAACAACGTACTGACAGAGCGTGGCTTCCATGTCAAAACGGCGGCATCGGGAGAAGAGGCACTGGCAGAACTGAAAAAACAGGAATTTCCCCTTGTCATTATAGACATGAAACTCCCCGGGGGAATCGATGGACTGGAATTACTTCAAAGAATCAAGGGGACATATAACTCTTCCGTGCTGATAATGACTGCTTATGGAGGAATAGAGACGGCTGTAGAGGCAATGAGGCGGGGTGCATTTAATTATATTACAAAGCCCTTCAATCTCGATGAGATCATCCTCAATATCGACCGCATGATTGCCCAGCAGAAGATTATTGAAGAAAATAAGTATCTCCATTCCGAACTGGAAAAAGTCTATGGGTTAAAAAAGATTGTGGGAAGTTCTAAAGAAATACTGAAGGTGCTGAACATGATTTCAAGGGTTGCTTTTAGCTCCGCTACCGTACTGATTACCGGCGAGAGCGGCACGGGAAAGGAACTTGTAGCGAGGGCGGTCCATTTTACCGGGAATCGGAAAGATGAGAAATTTGTCGTAATTAATTGTGCCACGTTAACCGAGAATCTCCTTGAGAGTGAATTATTTGGTCACGTCAAAGGCGCTTTTACCGGTGCCATCAAAGACAAAAAAGGTCTCTTTGAAGAAGCAGATGGTGGTACCCTGTTTATGGATGAAATTGGTGATATCCCAAAATCGGTTCAGGCAAAGATATTGCGCGTTTTACAAGAAGGGGAGTTTATTCCGCTGGGAGATACGGTTACAAAAAAAGTGGATGTGCGTATCATTGCAGCTACAAACCAGGATTTATTACAGCGGGTACAGGAAAAGGAATTTCGGGAAGATTTGTATTATCGCTTGAATGTAATCAACATCAGGATGCCTCCATTACGTGAAAGAAAAGAGGATATCCCCTTACTGGTAAAACATTTTATTGAAAAGTATAACAAAAAGGAAAATAAACAGACCAAAGGGATCTCTCCTGAAGTAGAAGCGGAATTTTACAATTACCACTGGCCTGGCAACGTCCGTGAACTGGAAAATGTTATAGAAAGAGCGATTACCCTTACCAATGAAGACGTAATATCGTTAAACGTAATATTGCCGCTGGTAAAAAAAGAGGGACTCTCCGGGGATTTTGGAGATGAATTACTTTCTCAACCATACAAAGAGGCGCGCAGGAAGGCACTCGATACATTCAATGTAAAATACATAACGAACGTATTGAATAAAACGGGTGGAAACGTAACAAACGCGGCCAAGGAAAGCGAAATAGAACGTCAATATCTCCAGCGCATGCTGAAGAGATATAATATTAAATCGAAGGATATTTTTTAAACCACAAAAAAAGTTTTTACTGGGTAATATTAACGGGTCTCGGAAAGAACAGACACCCTATGAGGAACTGTAGACATGATGACGCTAAGGCAATTTTCACACACACCAGAAAGCATACCAGCTACTACCTCTTGGTATCTGGCCGATCTCGGCGAATCCCGCGGAAAGCAGGAACTCTTTACCAGACAAGCACCGCAGAAACTCAAGGTTTTGCGGGAACATGCACTTATAGAGAGCGCAGTATCTTCAAACCGCATCGAAGGTGTAACCGTTGATCAATCCCGCATCCGCACCGTTGTTTTCGGCAAGTCATACTTGCGCGACCGCGATGAGGAAGAAATAAGGGGTTATCGCAACGCCCTTAAGATCATTCATGAGCAAGCTTCAAAATTACCGGTCTCAGGGGACACCATTTCCAGGCTTCATAAATTGGCAAAGGGTGATATTGGGGATGCAGGGCAATATAAAGAAAAAGCCAGTGATATTATTGAGAAGCATCCTGACGGCACATTCCGGGTACGTTTCAAGACGGTCTCCCCTGTCCAAACCCCTGCATATATGGCCGAGTTGATTGACCTGTGGAATCAATGCAATCGCGAACGCTGGGTGCATCCACTGATTGCTATGGCTGCCTTCAATCTCGATTTTCTTTGCATTCATCCCTTTCGTGACGGAAATGGCAGGATTTCAAGGCTGCTTCTTTTGCTTCAATGCTATCATCTTGGTTATGAAGTCGGTCGTTACATCAGTATCGAACGGATTATAGAACAGAACAAGGATCGCTACTATGAAACCCTTGAACAAAGCTCTCAGCGCTGGCATGAAGGGAAGCATGACCCATGGCCTTACATAAACTATGTTCTTTTTATTCTCAAGTCAGCCTACCGGGAGTTTGAAGAACGGGTGGGACAATTGAGGTCTCCAAAAGGTGCAAAGACAGAATTGATTAAAACAGCCATCGATTCCTTTGCAGGTGAATTTTCCTTGTTAGATATTGAGCGGGCTTGTCCTGGTGTCAGTAGGGATATGATACGCCGGGTGCTCAGGGAACTCCAAGTCCTTAAAGCAGTGGAATGCCTTGGCCGTGGACCAGGGGCACTTTGGAGGAAAAGATGTAATACCTCTAAAAGAGAGTAATAAAGAGGGCAATGTGACAGTGTTTGTGATGATTTACTTGCTCAACCATATAAAGAGGCACGGAGGAAGATCCTCGATGCATTCAATATAAAACATAGAACGAACGTATTGAATAAAACGAGTGAAAAATGTAACAAACGCTGCTAAGGAGAGCGAAATAGAGCGTCAATACCTTCAGCGCATGTTGATGCGATATAACATTAAATCAAAGGATATTTTTTAACTTGGGAAACAGAAATATGACACAAATGTCTCGTTTGTGTTATGTCCGACTTTAAACAATCCATTTTGTAAAGCCTCTCTTTTTAAGTCCCTTGAGTTTGGACAATATCAACAATAACTCCTTTTTTTTCCATCTCCAGCATCTCCCAGTCGATAAAGTCGCTTTCTGTTTCATGACCGTGCCTATCCTTTATCCTGCCTTCATCCCACGTTTTTTCAAATTCGCTGAAGGAGACACCGTATTTCTCTTCAAATTTCAGTATCTCCCGGGTGTACTGTTCCAACCTGTTTTCAATTGCGGTGGGAAAAGACCTCTGGGACAAATACTGGATAGCATTGGTTGAGTTGAGGTACGAAACCCAACATTTCTGCTATTTTTGCACCTTTCCATGCCCCTTTGTCTTCCAGTCCTTATCATAAATCGTAACATAATCATCTTTGATAATCACGTGCTCTTTTACGTTTCCCTTACTATCGTATATATTGATTACCTGGCGTTCTGCCTGATTATCTTCAACAGGTGGTAAGGATGCACAACCGGCAATCATAATGCATAAGATTGATGCAACGAAAGTCCTTATTATCATCTTTGATAATTTCTCGGCAAATTTAAGATTTCCTGTAAAGCTACTATACTCCATATTTACCAGTAATTTCCATTGACAAATGTTTTGTAATTATGTAAATATAAAAAATGAGTACAGTAAAGCAAAAAAAGAAGATGTAAAATCCATAAAATTCCTAGAAAGAAAAACAAACCCAGTTCCGATAAAAAAGGATGATCCTTTTTTTCATCTGCCCCCAGTAGATATAGGTCATACGAATAATGAAATAATTGATGAATTATTGTATGGCATAAAATGTCAGAAATAATTTTTTTGCTTCCTGAGAAGATATAAAGGTGCATTAAAGTCGCGGCCTTTGACCGACATTTTATAGCTGCCGGTTTTCACATAATCCCTGCAACCCAATCCTGAACGTCAAAATCCAAACAACGACGTAGAGATTGATCGCAACGACCTTAAAATCAATCATGAGCAAGCTGCAAAAAGCCAATTTCAGAGGTCGGAACGCACAATGGCAAAAGACAAAAAGGGAAATAGGTAATACCTATTTTCAAATGAATGATGAATTAGATAATATGAATTTACAGGTACAGCAGGGCTTTAAGGAAAAAGGTAATACCTCTAAGAAGGGCAACAAATAGGACAAAACGGTGTAATCCTAGTAAAATCAGACCAGAAACTGCTCATGGCTTGAAACTTATCACTTGTAACTTTAAATATATTTTCAGTATTATGTGGAATATGGAATGTGGGGAGGTAAGGAGAGAGTCATTAATCAAAATTATTCAATATAAGGTGCATAAACGTAAAGACACTATTCTGTGACAACGGTACTGAACAAATCAAAATTAAACAACCTCGCCAATGAAATCTGGAAATCTGCCGAGCGGCTGCGAGGTAAATTTAAGGCCTACGAATACCAGAGCGTTATCTTGCCCATTATTGTCATACGGCGGCTGGAATGTGTCCTGATTGACTGGCGGAAAAAGAAGGCTGAGGAGATTCGAAAGAAAAGACCTGATATTACTGAAAGTAAACTTGAGAAACTGGTCAAGGAACTTGAACTCAATCCCAAAGAAATTCCATTCTCGAATAAAACCAATTGGACATTGCAGGGTATATGCAAGGAAGACCCAACCTTGATGGAGAAAAACTTCCGTGATTACATCAACGGCTTTTCCGATAACATCCAGGACATTATCGATCATTTTGACTATCGCGCCGTGATCGGGCGCATGGTGAAGAACGCCAGGCTTTCTCCCATTCTCAGTCAATACGCCACTGAACCATTGGGACCGGAACATCTCTCAAATCTTGAAATGGGATATATCTATGAAGAACTTTTACGCCGGTTTTCAGAACAGAGCGGCGAAGAGGCGGGAGAGCATTTCACGCCACGGGAGGTCATTCGCCTCATGGTGGAATTGCTTGATATCCCTGCCCCCACGAAGCATATTTCTATTTATGATCCCGCCTGCGGGACGGGAGGTATGCTCTCTGTTGCAAAGGAACACCTTCTGGATAAGGCAAGAACCGATAAAGCGAGAGAGGATGTGGAGCGGTTTGTCACTTTGCACGGACACGAGCTTCAGCCTGCCAACTATGCCATCTGCAAGGCGGATATGCTGATCAAGGATGACAGACAGGCAGAGATTTGTTACGGCAATTCGCTCATCCCACATTCAAAGCAAAACCGTGAGCCTGGTGACCAGCTCGCAGGCCAGAACCACCGGTTTGATTACATGCTCAGTAATCCACCGTTCGGCGTCACCTGGGGAGGCAAGGACGGATATGAGACAGAGGCGAGGAGTTCCAGTCCACACGCTATGCGGCCGGGATGCCCCGTACCAATGATGGGGCGCTTCTGTTTCTCCAAACGATGCTGGCAAAGATGAAACCAGTGGATCAGGGTGGTAGCCGTATTGCCATTATTTTCAATGGATCGCCGCTCAGCAACGGCGACTGCGGCTCAGGCGAGAGCGAAATCCGCCGCTGGATATTGGAAAATGACTGGCTGGACGCCATTGTAATGCTGCCCGACCAGCTTTTCTACAACACCGGTATTTTCACCTACGTCTGGCTCCTGACGAACAATAAGCCTCCTTCTCATAAAGGACGGGTGATGATTATAGATGCGCGGCAGCAATATGAAAAAGAACCGAAATCCTTCGGAAATAAGCGAAACCGGATCCTCGACCACCACAGGCAATGGATTGAAGAACGCTACTGCAACGGCTGGAAAAAGGGATGCCAGGATGAGTGTGTAAAGATATTCAATACAAAGGATTTTGCCTATCACAAGGTAAACGTTGTCTTCTGGCAGACCGACGAAAATGATCAGCCCGCATACATCACCGAACCGTATACAAAGACCTTTACGGCTGCCAATATAAAGAAAGAACAGGAATTTTATGCAGGCGACCTGGGGTTTCGCATACATCTGAAATACGGAAATTCAGAGCATGGGATTGCATTTACACTTTCTCCGGATTCCGATTTTGTGAAGCTTTTTGAAAAAAAAGTAAAAGAGGCATTTTCAACCGAGATCAATGCCTTGGCATCTGATATTAAGACTGCCACTGAAAAGAGCAAGGCGATTAAATTATTTATCAATTCCCTTGAAGTCTCAGCCGAATTCACCCACCGCCATTATGTGGAAGATTACGAGTACATTCAGTACGGCGAGGATATTGAGGAATTCCTGAAACGTGAAATCGGCAAACAGATTATCCGATGGCAGGACAGCCCCCAGCTTGGATATGAGATTCTGCCGAACAAGTATTTCTATCGCTACGAGCCGCCCAAACCGGCGGATGAGATTTTAAATGAGTTTTGGAAATTGGAGAAAGAAGCTGAGGAAGTGTTGATGAAATTGAAATGAAACATGAGCTTGTTTTCGTTCAAACTGGACAACTTAATTCCATGTCACCCTTCGACAAACTCAGGGTGACAACTCGGCAAGTGTTCGACAGAGCTCACGCCGAAGGCCCTCTGTGTCAATAATAGTTGGACACTTTCCGATGAGTAGTTTACTGTAGTGTGACAAAGGATGCCATCGTAAACCTGTCATCATGTCCAGGTATCGTAAAACTGTCATCCTGAGTGCCGGTCATCCTTCGACAAGCTCAGGGTGACAATGTCCCTGTCAATGTGAAATTGTCAGGCTGAGCCTTCGGCATGAGCTCAGCCGAACGTCTATCGAAGCCTTGTCGTGGTGAGCTTGTCGTGGTGAGCTTGTCGTGGTGAGCTTGTCGTGGTGAGCTTGTCGTGGTGAGCTTGTCGTGGTGAGCTTGTCGAACCATGACAAACGCTATTTATGAAACTTATGAAAAGCTACTATACTTATATCTTACAATGCTCTGATGGTAGTTATTATACGGGTGTAACCAACAACATAGAAAGACGACTTTATGAGCATCAGGAGGGTCTCATTAAAGGGTGTTATACCCATGATAAAAGGCCTGTGAAATTGGTACGTGTTGAAGAATTTACCAATGTTATGGATGCAATCGTGAGGGAGAAGCAGATAAAAGGCTGGACGAGGAGGAAGAAAGAGGCATTAATCGCCAGGGATTTTGAAGGTTTGGTGAAATTATCTAAAAGCGGCAATTCGACAAGCAGTTCAAATGATCGTTCGACTAAACTTACTCCAAAGGTTCGGGATGTCAAGGGGAGTCATAGTGGGGACTCCGATGCCAGTCCTCCTTCGACAGGCTCAGGATGACAGTTGTGTTTTGCAGGCTCAGGATGACAGTTGTGTTTTGCAGGCTCAGGATGACAGTTGTGTTTTGACAGGCTCAGGATAACAGTTGTGTTTTGCAGGCTCAGGACAAAAGTTGTGTTTTGACAGGCTTCGGTGACAATGTCCCCTGTCATGGTGAGCCTTCGGCGTGAGTTCAATCGAACGCCTGTCGAACCATGGCAGGTTCAGGATGATAATCATGCTTTGACAAACCAGTCAGGAGTTCATCGAAGGGCTCAAGATGACGGGTATTGCAAGTTGTCAGGTTGAGATCGTCAGGCAGAACTTGTCAGGCTGAGCCTGTCGGAGCCTTGTCGTGGTGAGCTTTGTCGTGGTGAGCTTTGTCGTGGTGAGCTTGTCGAACCATGACAAGCATTTGAGAAAGAACCAAAATTATGAAGCAACAAGATTATTGGATTCCCATGCGGCTAAAGAACACAGCTGATGTGAAGGTATGATACCAGCCGCATAAACCGGCGAATGAGTTGTCAAATGAGTTCTGGCAACTGGAAAAAAAACTGACCGAATTTTAACAGAGCTTGGAAGTACCTAAGTATGCAAAAAACAACAGAGTCTTGGCTTAGTTATATTCCTGATGAATGGCAACCCAATCGAATCAAGGATGCTGCACAATTATCACCTGGTTTTTCCAATGGCGCACCCGATCCAACTGAATTATGTACAGTCGTACCCATGGAGGCCGTCTCTGAAAAGGGATACATAGATACAAGCACCACTGAAGAATACGATCTTATAACGAATGGACTGACCAACTTTGAAGTCGGTGATGTGTTATTTGCTAAGATCACACCTTGTATGGAGAACGGCAAAGGGGCCTATGTCGAAAATTGCCAACGAAATACGCTTTTGGCAGTACCGAATACCATGTCCTTCGCCCAGGACCTAAGGTTGAAGGTAAATTTCTTTATTACTACACATACAATCCAGTTTACAGAGATTATGCAGAGACAAATATGATAGGTGCTGCGGGGCAGAAACGCGTCTCTTCAAGGTTTCTTAATTATACAAGAATTCATTTACCACCAAAATCCGAACAGTGCCGGATTGCCGCTTATCTCGACGAGACCTGTGCGGCAATAGATGCGGCGATCGGGGCAAAGCGACGTCAGCTTGAATTGCTGGATGCCTTGCGGAAGTCCATTATCCACAAAGCCGTCACCCGCGGGCTAGATGATTCAGTTGAATTGAAAGATTCCGGGGCAGGTTTTATCGGGCAGATTCCAAGACCTTGGAGAGTGGATCGGTTAAAGGATGTAACCACGAAAATAGGCAGTGGCATTACTCCAGAGGGGGGTGCAACTGTCTATGTTGACGAGGGAATACCTTTGTTCAGAAGTCAGAATATTCATTTCGATGGTTTACGCCTCGACGATATTGCTTACATTACAGAAGAACAGCATGAAGCAATGTCCAATACACAAGTTTATCCAGGAGATGTTCTTCTTAATATTACCGGCGCATCTCTTGGCCGTTGTCACTATGTCAGTGATGGCTTTGGCGAAGCTAATGTTAATCAGCATGTCTGCATTATAAGACCGATAAAGAAGGTATTCTTCAAATTTCTATTTTATTTCATATCTTCTGATGCTGGACAGAGACAGATTTTTGCTGGATTTCGTGGAGCATCACGGCAAGGACTTAACATTCGAGAGATTCATGCCTTTGTGTTGCCTCTTCCCCCAACCAAAGAACAACATAAGATATGTGAATATCTTGATGAAAAAAATACAGATTTTAAAAAGCTTAAGGAGAATATTGAGACTCAGATTATGACATTACAGCAATACCGCAAATCCCTTATCCACGAATGTGTAACCGGCAAAAGGCGGGTTACCGAAGACGATTTAAAGGATCAACATGGTGAAAGAAAAGAAGATTGTTATTATTGCGGGGCCTAACGGGGCAGGCAAGACAACGTTCGCCAAAGAGTTTTTGCCCAATGAGGCAGGCTGTCCTATTTTCGTTAATGATGAATGGCAAATCAGCGAAACTGACGGTGACAGAGAATATTTTCTCAGAATAGTTAGGAGCCAATAGGGAAAACGGGCAGACGGGAAAATCCCGAAGGGATGATATGATTATAGAAAAAAACGCACCACAATATTCAACCCCGTAGGGGTGAAATATCAAGAAAATAATGATACCATGTCACCCCTACGGGGTTAACCATACTTGCATAACGATATGCTATAATAATGACATCCCTTCGGGATTACATAATCAATATTTTGTTCATTCGTAGTGATTGTGAACGAAAATACGCTGAATAGTTACTAATTTTCAACACATTTACAAGCAGTTGGTAGACGCCTGGATTCTTTACAACAACTCAGGCAGGACATCAAAACTTCTTGATGAAGGAGAGAAGAGATGAATGAAAAAAAGATACAGATACATGACAAAGACCTTGCGAATGTTGAAGCAGCGTTGCTGAGGGCGGCAAAAAGGGCAAGGGAAATAGCCAAACAAACGTATACTCCACTGGTTTATTACGAAAACGGGCATGTGGTAAAAATATTTGTTGAACAGAATGAGGATAGACAGGAAAAGCTGATCCATCATGTTTGAAGGACCGGAAAAGAAGTTCCAACGACACATCTTCGAATACCTCATACGCGAACACAAGTACGCCGTGCTGGAACAGGATGAGATCACAGACACGGAATACTATTTTGCTGAGGATCACCTGATTGCCTTTATTACAGCAACACAGAAGGAGACCCTTGAATCCCTGGAGCGCGATTACGGAACGGATGCACGGGATGAATATTCAGGGCGTTGAAAGATGAACTCCGTGTCGCGCCTTTGTGGACGATCATTCGCCACGGCCTGAAGGTGCGGGGACTGGAGTTCAAACTCTACTACCCAAAACCCCGCTCAAGCGAGAGCGTCGCAAACTTTCACTACGAGCAAAACCGGATTGCGATAAAGCCCGAACTGATCATCAGAGGTGGCAAGCGGCCTGATTTTGTCTTTTTCCTGAATGGTCTGCCCATCATAACTATGGAACTCAAGCACGAGAAGAATCAGACCGTCCATGACGCCGTCAGGCAATATGCCAAAAGAGACCACAGCGACAGAATCTTTCAGCTCCCCTTTATCCATATTGCAGCGGATACCTCTGACGTTATGGTTGCAACCGACCCGCACAGCGAGAAAGGCTTTCACTGGCACAATTCTGGATTGACGAATAAGGCGGATAATGAAAAGGAATATCCTGTCGAATTCCTCTATCGCGATGCCCTTTCAAAGGATTCCATCCTGGAGGCGTTATCCTTCTTCCTGGTCTATGTCCCAAAGCGTGAGGCCGCGGAAGACAAGCCTGAACGTCTTGCATTTACGATTTTTCCTCGTTACCATCAGTCGCGCATGGTACAAAATGTAGCACAGGATGTGCTCTCTCACTTTGCATCAACCGGGGCGTTGGGAAAGAAATACCTTATCAACCATTCTGCGGGATCGGGCAAGACCCTCTCCATCTGCTGGTTTGCCGATCGCCTGCATAGTCTGTATAAGCCCGGCACAAACGAGAAGGTGCTGGATATGATTTTCGTGCTCACAGACCGCAAGGCGCTGGATAAGAACATCCGGGACGATTTTGAGAATTTCAGCCATTTGAGGGAAGTTGTTGGATATGCAAAGAAGGCAAAAAATCTGCAGGAGTTTCTCAAGAGAGGCCAGTCAATCGTCGTAAGTACCCTGCAGAAGTTTGAATGGATACTGGGCGAAATTGAAGGCGACCCTGATTTGAAGAAATTGCGTGTGGCTTTCCTGATTGACGAGGCACACCGCTCTCAGGAAGGCAAGATGGGGGTTGCTATCCGGGTGCCTTTCCGGAAACCGGAAGAACCGGACGGAGACCTGCCCGAAGCTGAAGAAGATATTGAGGAAGAAATCGCAAAGATTATACGGGCACATGAGGGCAATCAGCTCTTCGTTGCCTTTACTGCAACACCGTCGCCGGCAACAGTACAGTTATTTGGAGATCCCTTCGATACTTATTCCGAGGCAGAGGCGATTGCTGAAGGGTATATCGTCGACGTTGCCACCGGGATCATATCATACAAGACACTCTACAACCTGCATTGCCCGATTATTCCAGGCACAGAGGAAGAAAAGGTCTATCCTAAGGGCGTGGTCAGCAAGGCATTAAAAAACGTTGCCTTTCAGGATGAAGGACTGATTCAGTACAAGGCTGAGGTAATGCTCCGCATCTTTGAGGAAAAGATCGAGCCGCTCATCGGTGGACGGGCAAAGGCGATGATTGTTGCGACCTCGCGGCTTGCCGGGCTCAGGTATTTTCAGATTCTCAAGGACAAACTCAGGGAGAGGCCGGGCTGTGATTTCAATGTCCTGTATGCCTTCTCGGATTTCGTTCATCCGGAGACGAATGAGTTGATAACAGAATTCGCAGTCAATGGGCTTAGGCCCGGAGAACTTATTGAAGACCGTTTTGAAGGCAATGACTACCGGTTCATGGTTGTTGCAAGCAAGTTTCAAACAGGTTTTGATCAGCCCCTTTTGGCAGGTATGTTTCTTGACAAGGCGGTTGTTGACCGGAATGCTGTACAAACGGTATCGAGGCTGAACCGGTGCCATGATGGCAAAGATACCGTTGTTGTTGTGGATTTTACGAACAACGCACCTGCTATTTTAAAGGCCTTCGGCAAATACCGGAAGGGTATCCCGTTTGACAGCAGTGAGCCTGATAAAGAGCAATGCATCAAATATTATCAGGAGATTATTGCGCAAGGGGTATTCAAACAGGCTGATGCCGGGAACGTCGTCCAGCTTATTGCCGGAAACAATGATGCTGCGTTGCAATTTACCGTTAACGCCCTTCGAACGAGGTTCCAGGAACGGATTCAGGCCGCTGACGACCGCAAGAAATTTGTCTATCTGATGGCACGGTTGGTAAAGAGTTATCATTTCCTGTCGTGTTTCTTTCAATATCCTGAATACATTGGTATATTTGCCGCTTTTGCTGAATATGTGGGCCCGCAATTGATCAAACAGGGTTCCGTCTCTGATCTGATGAAACAGATACGCAAGACGAGCGTTGTGAAGGCCAGCGTTAAATATAAAGGAGAAGTATCTATCCCCGGTGAAGTAAAACTCAAGAATGGCCGTAAGAGCAGCGGGGGGCCACCGCCCAAAAAGGTCTCTGTCCAGGATATGATTGGTGAAATTCGCCAGAAATTTCAAATTTCGGATGAAGAGGCGTTATACATAAAGGAAGTGACAGAGGAAAAAATGCACGATGAGCAGATTCAGACAACTATCGGGATACACAAAGATGATGTATTTTATTTAGAAAATACCTATGCCGGACAGGTGAATCATTCAATACAGGATTCCTACGAAGGAAGAAGCCGGTATGAGGAGCTTGCAGATCCCAAGCATATTGACCCTGGGGCGATATTCGACATGATGGCGCTGACGGTGATTTATTATGGACTTCAGCGTGCAAAGTCTGCGTGAAGACATGAAAAAGAATACAATTAGAAATTTACCCGAATGCGAGCGTCCGAGAGAAAAGCTCCGGCAAAAGGGAGCAGAGGCATTATCTGATCTTGAATTGCTGGCCATCCTTTTGGGAAGCGGGACAAAAGGCCATGATGTGATGACCATTGCAGGAAAGATATTGAAATCCCTGGATGGTGGAAAAGGGAGTGTGAGTCTTGAGGAATTACAGAAAATTGAGGGCGTTGGCCTGGCAAAGGCCACGCTCATTGCCGCTGCCCTTGAATTTGCCCGCCGCCGCATCCGTCCCGAAGGTCTTAAAATTTCTTTATCGGCAGATGTGCTTCCACTGATCCGTTACTATGCCGACCGAAAGCAGGAACATTTCATCTGTATATCCATAAACGGGGCGAATGAGGTAATTGCAAGCCGGATCGTATCTGTCGGTTTAGTGAATAAAACCCAGGTGCATCCCAGAGAGGTGTATGCTGATCCAATCACAGACAGGGCATCGGCCATCATCGTAGCCCATAACCACCCGGCCGGGGACTTAACGCCCAGTATGGAAGACAAAGAAATTACCGAACAACTCAAATCCGCTGGTGAAACCCTCGGTATCAGGTTACTCGATCATATTATTTTTAACCACAAAGGTTATTACAGCTTCCTTGAACATGGAGAATTATAATCAAATGCCGCATGCGGGTGGTAAACAGATGAAAACCTTCGAGGAAATAAAAGGATTGCTTCAAAGACATAAAGAAAAATTCAGTAAGCAATACACGATAATTCGAAACAAGCCGGTCTTTGAATAACAGTTCCGCCCTCCCCAAAAATCTTCTCTTGCTCGTCGTATTTCATCAACCTTGGCAGATGTTCCTCTTCTGTTTTCTTAACGCAAAAAAATAACAATTTTTATGTTTTTTGATGCCCTTAAAAGGCATGGATTTGATCTTGAACTGCAACCAAATTGTTTCCACTTATTAAACTTTTGTTATTAGTTTCTATATTACTTCACTCAAAATACTTATGACTATTATTGAGAATTGGATATGAAACGAATTGTTTACAGTTAAATTTGTAAAAAAATTTTAGAAATAATTTTTATCTTTTATAAGTCATTGAAATAAATACGCTTGGAGCAACCCAGACGTCCTTTTGTTTTTATAGGCACATTGGTTGCAAACTATAAACACAGAATTCGTGATTTCAGAAGAGATTAAGGATTATAAAAGATGATAACAAAAAGGGTACTGATCGTTGATGATGAGGAAGGATATCGAAAGGTATTATCAAATTCCTTAACTGACCTTGGATATGAGACAAAGGCAGTGAACAATGGCCTAGAGGCCCTGGAAGAGATTAAAAGGAGAAGGTATTCGGTTATCTTGCTGGATGTACAGATGCCAGGTATGGATGGTATCGAATTACTGGATCAACTGCAAGGCATACGATTCAGTTCTCATATCGTGATTATCACTGCCTATACAGGTGAAGACGTTGTGCACGAGGCGATCAGGAAAGGCGCAAAAAAGGTCATTACAAAACCTTTTAGTGTTGATGATATTGAAATATGTCTTAATGAATTTTCCAAGTTTAAGGACAATAATTTACATAACTCTGACATTTAGCTCACAAGAGGTGAAAGATGGGAAAGATGGTAGGAAGAATATTTAAGGAACGCATAGTAATCGTCATTATTGCATTTGTACTTTTTGGGTTGTTTCCCCTTGTTCTGTTTCGATTAATTGCCTTTCCAAAGGCAAGCACCGAGCTGAAACAAGGGGTGCAAAGGAACCTTTGGGGAATCGTAAACAAACAAAAAGACCTCCTTACACTGCTGTGGGAGGAAAGGAAATCGCACGCGAGGAGTGTTTCAGACACTATCCAAAGTGAATTACTTATCCACGACGATAAAGATTTTTTGAGTCTGGTGAATGGAAAAAACGAACATGAATATCTTAGATTAAAGATGCAGCTGGAATGCATGAAGGCAGATTATGGTTATAAAGGGATAGTAATTTGTGATGCGACAGGAACAATCCAACTGACAACTGATACTGAAAAATCCATGGTAGGCATGAATATTATGAAAGAAAAACCTTTCAGGAATGTTCATGAGACCTTATACGATGGTAAAACGTACACCTCCGATGTAATTCATTATTCTCTCAATGATGCAAGTGATGGGAAAGGGGATGACTCACCTTCCCTGTTTATGTCTTATCCTATTAAGGGTGAAAATCATGATGTAATCGGCGCTGTTTTACTGTGGATGGATACCTCCCTGCTGACTAAGAGCATGAGAAATGTTTTATTAGGAAAAACAGGGGAGGCTTATCTGGTAAATAAAGACGGCATTATGGTTACTCAATCAAGATTTTCAGACCATATAAAAAACAATGGTGAAACTTGCAGGACATGTCATAAGGTCGTAGACCCGGATACCAATATGCTGACAAAAGGAGTAAAAAGATGCATTACAGAAAAAAGAAGTGGTTATGACCTGGAAGGGTATATGGATTATGACGGGTTAAAAGTCGTTGGCGCATGGAGCTGGCTTAAAGATTTGAATATGGGATTAATTGTTGAAATCGATGCAGATGAGGCACTTGGTACCGTAAACAACATTAATTCAATGGTAAAGTCTCTCATGGTAGTGATAATTATTCCGGCGTTCGTTATGGCAATACTCATGTACAGGAAGTTAAGTACAGGATATATGCTAAGAAAATTATCTTTACCAAAGAAGGCTTTACTGGGAGTCACAAGTATCATTGTGGTTGGATTTGTAATAGCCATCCTGGATGGTTACGAATTGAGAAAAGAGCGCGGTTATCTGCGGGAACAGAAATACAAAGTACATAATCCCTTAGATGTGTTTGGTTCGATTGTGACACGGAGAGATGAGGATTTTATCAAGAGTAATATTTCTAAATTCAAGGGGCAGTTTCCCATTTTGAAATCTGAAAATACGATTAATAAAGAGAGTGTGGATCAGGAGATCGTAAAAACTCATATAAAACAATCACCAGAAAAAACTGTAGCAACGTGGGAATTAAAACCTTAAAACAAAGAATTGCGAATAAGGAGATATGCATGAATAATACCATTTTGTCAACAAAAGATGAGTCTAAGCTGTTTCTTAATGTGCAAGATGCAAAGGGCTGGTATGAGTATGAGCCTTCCTATGATGGCGTCATCACGCATATCAATACCGCAGGTGCAAAGCTTTTTGGTTTTGCGTCATCTGATGATGTAATCGGGAAAAAAATCAACGAACTGTACGCACACCCTTTTGACCACGAAAAGACATTGTCTATGCTTTTTAGAGATGGACAAGTGAATGGCTTTTTTACCCTGATGAAGACGAGGAATGGCAGATTGTTTTTTATAAAGCAAACGAGTTCACTAATCACAGAGGGTCTCTACAAATGCCCTATCAAGATAAAGAGTGAATTTGAGCCTATACAATCACTGCTTCCTTCATAACATCAAATTTAAGATTTTTAGGAGATCTATTTTTATGAACTCATCAGTACAAACATCTTCGGTACAATCACCCCAGGGAAATACCAAGGTGCTGATACTTGCAACCTTAGCATTTGCCATATGTTTTGCCGGTTGGGCACTCTTTTCTCCTTTAGCTGCATACCTGAAGGTCGAGTTTAACTTATCTTCCACAGCCGTGGGATTATTACTCGCAACACCTGTATTGCTTGGCTCCATTGCCAGGGTGCCCATTGGCGTTTTGACAGACAAATTTGGTGGCAGGCGGGTTTTCAGTGTCCTGCTCTTATTTGGCTTTTTCCCTATGTTTATCGCAGGTTTTGCGCAGAGTTACGGCTTTTTACTCATCTGTGGGTTCTTTTTCGGTATGGTAGGTACATCATTCGCCATTGGCATTCCACAGGTTTCACAATGGTATCCAAAAGAGAAGCAGGGGTTGGCATTAGGAATTTATGGTGTGGGAAATATAGGATCAGCCGTTGCCACGTTCGGAGCGCCATTCCTTGCAGAATCTCTCGGATGGCACAAGGTATTTATGATCTATTCAGTACCACTGCTTATCATGGCCTTTGTTTACTGGTTTTTCTCTGCTGATGCCCCGAAACCAGCCAATGTAAAGCCCCCCACCTTCAGTGATAAACTGAAGTTATATAAGTCCTCTCATTTAATCTGGGTCTTTTGCCTGTTTTACTTCATGACCTTTGGGTTTTTTGTAACCTTCTCGTTATGGCTGCCGTCTTACTTTCGGGACTTTTATAAATTAACACCGGTAAAGGCAGGCAGTTTTACGTCAATATTTGTATTCGCTACAACTTTTTCCCGTATTCTCGGCGGATATCTTGGTGACCGCATACCCGGAAGGCGTATTTTAATTGCCCTTTCAGTGGCGATCCTCAGCATATTGATATTCCTGAACCTGAATGTATCGTTAATAACTTCACTTACGGTCTTTTATTTGATGGGTATTTGTCTGGGCATAGGTAATGGTGTTGTGTTTAAGCTTGTAGCAGAGTATTTCTCGAAGGACACAGGCGCTGTTGGCGGAATGGTAGGTGCTGCGGGTGGTCTTGGTGGTTTCTTTCTTCCCATTATATTGGGTACAATCAGGGATTATACAAATAATTATTCTTTAGGATTTATCTTCGTATCCCTTATATGTCTGATATGCCTCTCGTTTATGGAAGAAAAAACGATAACAAAGATGCATAAAAAAGTAGCGAATGTTGCATAGGCGTAGTTTCTTAATAAAAACATTTTTACATTTTTGACGAAAACAATTCAGCATCGTCCTTTGTGCAGGGGCGGGGTTACCCAGCCCCTACGGTTCGCAGGACAGCAACATAAATGTCACACCACTTGTTCTGGCTCATTCTGGTTAGGGTTAAATCAGCATAAATCCAGAATTTGATGTTTATTTTGGATTTCATAACGAAACAGAGTTTCGTACCAATTGTGTTCCCAAACAGAGTTTGGGAACAAGCAAAAAAATCTTTTCCTCATATACATGGGGAAAAGATTTTTTTGTAAATTTTACGACTATTCATTTTGTTCTACTACTAACTACCTTTTAATTTTTTGTTGTGACAATATCGTCCTACTGCATATAATATATAATTGTAATTTGTGTTTATTACTTGCGTATCTAACATATTGGTGAAGACATTCATGGAATAAAATTCGTTTTATGAGCAGATTAAAGATTGCAACCTATTCATTAAATACCCGTTGGTTTACTATCGTCATGGCCACGATTATGATTGCATCCATATCTCACATGTATGGCTATGAGGTAATTGCCCCTTACTTTTTTTCAGCAAGTTTAGCCATACTCTTCTCTGTGGTTGTTTTTAAGGCAGTGCAGACGGTATTATTCTATAAAGACTCTTTGGAGGAAATACTCAATCCGGAGAAAACCCTCTATTTCTTTACCATTGTAGGAAGTGTAAATTTTATTGGTATTTGTTTTTCCAGGGTATTTCATCTCTACACAACGGCCACTATATGCTGGTATGTGGCCACAGGCCTCTGGCTGGGAACATCACTTTCCTCATTTAGCATCCTGTTTTTACATAAAAAATCTGCCGATAGAAAGATCGAAGATGTCTTGCACGGCGGATGGTTCTTTGCTACCGTGGGCACCCAATCTACGGCCTTGCTGGGAGTTATTGTTGCAGAACGTGCAATAACACATGTAATCTTTCTTCAATTATTCTCGTTTGCCCTATGGTCTATAGGTGCGAGTTTATATCTTGTATTTATGGCGCTCATCGTCTTGAGATTGGTATTTTACCGGTTTGACAGTAATAACGTTCTCTCGCCTTACTGGATGAACATTGGGGCAGCAGCCATAACGGCAATTACGGGTGCGGCTTTGTACCAGCACATACAAGTAGCAGGTGGACCTTTTGTAGATTTTCTCTCATTTTTAAAAGGGATTTCTCTGTTATTTTGGTCTTTTGGGCTGTGGTGGATGCCGTTCTTGATTATTCTTACCTTGAGAAAGTTAATTTACAGTGATGAGGGTCTTTCGTTTACCATAGGATACTGGGAGATTGTCTTTGCCCTGGGTTTATATGCCGACAGCACGATTCAAATGGTGGGTTTATTTGAAGGACAATACCTTGCTATTATCTCGATATGCTTTTACATCGCCTGTATCATCCTTTGGTGTTTTTCATCAATATTTACCATCGTTCATCTGGTGAAGTCCTCCATATGGGTACCCGTCAATGATCTGACAATAAATTACGTAATTCCCTATAGCTTTAAACTGCACGGCAGACTTTTTCAGGTGAAAGAAGTCGTAAACGAATGGCTGGATCAAACCATTGAGGGTGTGTTAAAGAAACGATATTGCATAATAACCAATACCAATCTCACCTGCCTTATCTCCTACAATATGCTGACAAAAAAATGGTACTTTGATCAGGTTAAGGACTGAGAGTTAGTTACGTTACTCCCTTAATTGCTTTTTACGGAATCTTCCGCCACTTTCTCAAAAATTAGCCTCCCCGTAGAGCTTGATATCCAATGTCATTAAGTAAAGCAACCTTTTATACAAATCCGTCCTTGAGAACCCCTGAAATATTTCACATTTGAGTCTATACACAGATGTATAGCTGAACCAAGACTAAGATGAGAGCACGAACAAGTAATAAACAATCGGCAAATTTCCCTTATCAAAGGGGCTAGGGGTTGTTTTAATACCGACAAAAGCCCTGTTGTACTGTTAATCCTTTCAAAATCCGAAGCACGAAATTAGTGAGTCAACCCTGTCAGGATTTTAAACCCTGACAGGGTTAATTTTATTCATGTTTTTTGCTAAAAATGTCAAAATTATCTTTGGAAGATACTAACCCTCCCCGACCGATTATCTTTGGCTTCGCTGCGCCATTCGGAAACTCGGGACAGGCTTAACCTGACCTACACGGCTATTGAGCCAATCTATAATTAGTGATTATTGTGGTTTCTTTCAGCGTTGAGATACTCTTAATTTGCTGTTCAATCATCGCAGTAGACAGGACAAAATCAATGGGTGGCGGTGATGTGCGCAATTCTATTTCGAAATCCTTTGCCTTGATGTACTTAATTTCCGGCAAAAAAAACAGACCGATTAACAAGACAACAAAAATAATATGCAAGGTTATATTCACATCCAGAGATGGGAATAACCATTTGCGAATAAACGGATAAAGAGGCAGCGATACAAAAATAGCAACCGTAAGCAACCCAAAGCCCGCTCTTTTCCATATTTTATTCAAATGCCCGGGAGCGCACAACCACCACCTCCACCACGACGGCCTGATCTGATTATTCCATACATTATTGAGTAATGCTTTTGCTAGTATTTTTATTTTTGATTCTGGTTTTAAGGCTAATAATTAAGTATGGTGTCCCTGGAATTCCCTACAACCGCAGCTTCGAAATTCCTTATCATTTAATTATCCGCTATATACGGCGTAATCATCTTCCTGCCCTTACTGCCCGAACGTAGTGCCTGATGTTGTTGTCTGTATATGCATAGTCGCAAAAACCGGAATCGAACCAAACAGCCCAGGCCATGCCATCCTTCCTGAAATCAGACGTCCATACCCTTTTCTGGCATGGGTCGAATACCGCATTTATGTGCAAACCACCGTTCTTTCTTGACGGTTCTAATAATGAAATGGCCTCCTCCAGGGTTGGCAGACGCCAGTCATTATAACCGGCAAACCGGTCTTTGTTCAGGGCGGAAATATAGTCCTTCGCATCACGGTAGTTCATATCGTTCTGCGAACCCGCCTGCTGCCACATCAAACCGCTGGAGTGGTCACACACTACCTTTCCGTCTTTCTGTATTTCATACTGATGAGAAAGGCCATGACCGGCGGCATTCCTGCGGGAATCAAACAACCCCTTTTTCCCCAGCATGCCTTGCACCATCTCAGGAGACAAGGCCTTCTCAGGTTTGTCGCGCAATGCCGTTCCGGTAGCTAACGCACATACTGAATGTGCGGTTCTCTCTGGTTCGGAAACGGCAGCTTTGTCATGGACTATCGTTATTATCCCCCAACCGATTATTATGGGAAAAAGCATGCAATGAATTTTTGTGGAAACAAATATTTTCAAGGTCATTTCAAATACGACAGGGCAATCCCCTTGTTAATAGCAGTTGGACAAAATTTATCAGCTTACCCGAATCACCATCGACTTTTTTGTGGACCTTGCACTACACGCCCCTGTTAAAGTGTGTCCTCCAGCGCAAACCCAACCTTGAGTATAACCTCCCAGCGGGCAATCTTCCCGTTTTCAATACGACCACGGGTTTCGGCAACCTGAAACCACCGCATATTGCGCAAGGTATTCGATGCCCTTGAAAGTGCATGTTGAATAGCATCTTCCATCGTCGTTGTAGAAGTTCCCACCAATTCAATTACTTTATATATATGGTCATCCATACAACACCTCCATGATTTACATAAAAATAAAACCGAATAGAACCTTCTGCTTAATACCCTTTTTAGAGCAATTTATATTTACTCAATATCAGTGAGAAAAACACATTTTTCCCCGATTTCTCACTACATGACATGGCCAAAATACTTATCATTCTGTAATGCCTCACAGCAAGGGTTTTCTCCAGAGCCCCCCTCTCGCATTCTCTACTTCCGTTTTTTCTTACAAAAGGCTTTTAATTTATCAAGCGAAAGTGTATTGATCACATCCTTTGCTTCCAGCCATCCCCTGCGTGCTATTCCCACGCCCAGTTCCATCATCCACATCTGATCCACATGGTGGGCATCCGTACTAATAGCAATCATAACGCCTGCCTCCTTCGCCCTTCTGCAATTGATATCGTTCAGGTCGAGCCGGTCGTAATAACAATTAATCTCAAGGGCCGTCCCCGTCTCTGCGCAGGCGTCTACGACCTTATCCAGATCAACTTCGTACCCCTCTCTTTTACTGATCAAGCGACCCGTAGGGTGGGCAATAATATTTACATACGGATTGCGTATAGCAGCAATCATTCGCTCGGTAATCTTTTTCATTCCCTGTTTAAATCCGCTGTGAATAGAGGCTACAACGATATCCAGCTTTTCTAAAAGTTTGTCGGGAAAATCCAATGACCCATCTGACTTGATATCTAACTCTGTGGCCTTTAGCAGCGTAAACCCTTTGAATTTTTTATTGAGTTTATCAATTTCTTCAATCTCTTCAAGCAGTTCGTCATCTTTTAAGCCATTCGCTACATGAAGCGATTTTGAGTGATCGGAAACCACAAGATATTTGTAACCCATCTTCATGGCATGTTCGGCCATTTCTTCAAAGGTAGGAATACCGTCACTCCAATTGGAATGGTTGTGGAGGTCCCCCTTGATATCAGAAAGCGCGATAAGCTCAGGCAATTTTCCCACTTGGGCAGCCTCAATCTCTCCCCTGTTTTCACGCAACTCGGGTGGTATCCAATCTATGCCTAAGGTCTTGTAGACATCTTCCTCCCGTTGCCCACCAATCTTTTTGTCTCCTTTAAAAATACCATATTCACTGATCTTTAATCCTTTCTTTTTGGCGATCTCACGGAGGTGGATATTGTGCTCCTTTGAACCCGTAAAATATTGCAACGCCGCACCAAACTCATCTTCACGAACAACCCGCAAGTCTACCTGAACACCCTCTTCTACCCGCACGCTTCCCTTGGTATCACCCGCTGCTAATATCTGAGTAACTCCCCGCATATTCACAAAAGACTTGATAATTTCCGTACCTTCTGTACCGGAGACAAGGATATCAATGTCTCCAATTGTTTCCTTCATTCTCCGCAACGAACCTGCCGCCTGAATGTCCCTGATCAGGGAATTGTGCCTTAACCCTTCTATAATTTTTTTCACGACTGGATACGCCATTCCAATGGATATCCGTTGTTGGCTTGTCTTAAACAACCCAATTCCTTTAACAATATTTTCAATTTTCTTGTCCCCAATCCCAGACAGCCCCTTTAATTTGCCGTCTTGCAAGGCTTTCTCAAGGTCACTCAAACTAACAATACCCAATTCCCTGTTTAGCATGGCAACGGTCTTTGGACCCAAACCCGGTATCTGCATGAGTGTCACCGTCTCTTCAGAAACCCCCTTCATTACTTCTTCATATTTAGACATCTTTCCTGTGTTAATATACTCAATAATCTTTTCAGCCGTGCTCTCCCCAATACCGGGAATATCTGTCAATTTCCCAGCCCTTGCAAGTTCTTCTATATCCTCTGTTAGATCACCAATTACCCGTGCCGCCTTCCGGTAAGAATTTATACGAAAGGTGTTTTCCCCTTTGAGTTCCAGCACATTGGCGATCCGTTCAAACAATGCTGCTATTTCATGATTTTTCACGGGTAATACCCCTGACCATTTAATCGCAAGACACAAAGATCACAAAGAATTCAACGGATTTTTTTCAGCGTTCAGCTGTTGGCAATCAGCATTCAGCTTAACACCTATTCCTGATAGCTGAGGGCTGATCACTGAACATCCTTGAAAATATTTTATGATTACATCAGAGGATTATATCAATGACCATAAAATACTTCAAATTTTATTTATTGACATGCACTGAGCACTTTCGCATAATCTAAGCGTTTGTTACTTTCGGAATAATAGCCCAGGTCACTAAACACTAAAGCTATAAACCTTTTGTGCCTTTGTATCTCATTGGCAAAAAAAGGATTTTCGCAAAAAGGAGAAGACAAAAAAATGGGGGAAAAGATGATTGGCATTATTGGAGGCAGTGGTCTTTATAATATCGAAGGGATCAAGGATGTAAAATCTGTATCAATCGATACACCCTTTGGCAAACCTTCCGATAGCTTTACTTTAGGTTCCCTGGAAGATCGTCAGGTGGCTTTCTTGCCGCGACACGGCAAGGGGCATACGATCTTACCATCTGAACTCAATTTCAGAGCCAACATTTATGGCATGAAGAAATTAGGTGTTGAACACATTATTGCCGTGAGCGCAGTTGGGAGCATGAAAGAGGAAATCAGACCTCTCGATATTGTTATTCCAGACCAGTTTTTTGACAGGACACGCGGCAGGATCAGCACATACTTTGGGGAAGGGATTGTGGGTCACGTAAGTTTCGCTGATCCAGTGTGCTGGGTACTTGCTGATACATTGTTTGATGCAGCTAAATCAATCGGTGTACGTGTGCACAAGGGTGGTACTTATCTTTGCATGGAAGGCCCGCTATTCTCAACCCGTGCAGAATCAAACGTCTACCGGCAGTGGGGAGTCAGTGTTATTGGTATGACGAATCTTCAGGAGGCAAAGCTGGCACGAGAGGCAGAGATCTGTTATAGCACCCTTGCCATGGCTACGGATTATGACTGCTGGCACGTAAGCGAAGAGGCAGTAACGCTGGAAATGATCATCGGGAATTTAAATAAAAATGCCGAAACAGCAAAACGGATTCTTAAAGCGGCCATTCCAAAAATTGAGTCAAAAAGGACGTGTGCATGTGCTACGGCAGTACAGAATGCCATCGTAACGCACAAAGACCTTATTCCAGAAAATACTAAAAAGAAACTCGACATTATCTTTGGCAAATATCTCAGATAATTCCTATTGCGATTAGACAAAAGCTTGCTAAAAAGTTTTATAAGAAGATAATACGGTATCATAACTTTTGGAGCATTATTCCTGCTCCAAATCTCCCTGTCTCCTTATTCTGATAACGATATGAAAAAAATAATTTATGATTACAATAAGTGCATATCTGAGCAATTTCTATATTCCTCTCCGGAATACCCATTTGTACCAGTTGCGTCTTGTTTGCTCCCCATAAATTGAAACAGCCCTTACCATCAGGAGTTTTGTTATTAATATAGCTTTTTTTATTATGAAAGGCCTTTTCAATTTGAACAATGGTTTCAGGGCCGATTTCATAGCAACATGGGCCGATGGAAGGTCCGATTCCCACAAGAATATCTTTTGGCGAACAATTGAAGTTTTCCAGTAACACCTTTACCGTATTCTGTGCCACCACATGAACCGTCCCCCTCCATCCTGCATGGGCAACGCCAATCACTTTTTTCTTCATATCAAAGAATATAAGAGGAACACAATCGGCCTGGAGAACCATAAGGCAGATATTAGGTGTACTTGTTACCATCGCATCGGTTGAGCTTATTGCTGTATCGTAATTAAACGCACCACGGCCTCTCAAGTCTTCTGTTATAATTTTTACATTACAGCCATGAACTTGCTGAGCGATGGTAAAATTACTCAATGGAATCCCAAGTACTGACGTAAGCCTCTTTCGGTTCTTAAGTACTATTTCCGGATCATCACCAACGTGTAGCCCCAAATTAAAAGATTCATACGGTGGATTGCTAAAGCCACCATTTCTCGCGGATACAAAATGGCAGATTTCTCTGTATTTTAACAGCTGGGGAAAAAACCATAACGGCAACGAGTTTATATTCTTTTCAATCACGTATCTTGAAACCATGCTATTATAAAAAACGGCTATTCTGGAGACAGAATCAAAAAACAAGGGCGTTGAGTTTTTGCAAACTCAACGCCCTCTTTTACACTAATAGTATGACATAATCAACAAAATATTAGACGGCCTTTTCGCCTCTTTCGCCTGTACGGATACGGAGCACATCCTCGACCGGCGAGATGAAAATCTTCCCGTCGCCAATGCTCCCCGTCTGAGATTCCTTTGTAATACACTGAACAATTTTTTCTACTTCGTCATCAGCAACAATCATCTCTATCTTTACCTTTGATAACAAGTCCACCCGGAAAGTCCTTCCACGCCATTGCTCGGTTATTCCTCGCTGGGCACCATGACCTTTTACATCGGTGACGGTCATACCGGGATAGCCTAATTCTTCCAACGCGTCCTTGACAATGGATAGCCGTTCTGGTCTTATTATTGCTTCAATTTTTTTCATGTACAAACCTCCTTCATAATTATAATGCCCTAATTTCTTGAGCAACGAATCAGGTCATTTTGTTCTAAGTATAACAGGACAATGGATAATTACGTGCTTTCAGTTTCGTAATAGTGGTAAGCAATTTCTTTGTGTTGAGAAATATCCATACCGGCAATTTCTTCCGATTCGCTTGGCCTCAAACCAACAGTTACGTCTACAAACCAGCCTAATAGCGTTGTTATACCAAAAGACCATGCCCATGCAGCCAGAATACCAATCCACTGTTTTCCCAAGATAGCAACATTCCCATAAATCAGACCATCGACCCCGGCGGGGTTTACGGACGTGCTACAAAAGATCCCTGTAGCAAATGCACCCCAGGTTCCACCCATTGCATGCACCCCGATTACGTCAAGGGCATCATCATATCCCAAAGCTTTTTTCATCTTTGTTACACAATAGAAACAAATCAGTCCTCCACCAACACCTACCGCAATTGATGCCATAGGGCCAACAAAACCAGAGGCCGGTGTAATGGCGACCAGACCCGCTACGGCACCAGAACAGGCGCCAAGGATCGTTGGTTTCTTATGATGTATCCATTCCAGGACAGACCAGGTAAATCCTGCTGCTGCTGCGGAGGTATTAGTAACTACAAATGCGCTTGCAGCAAGGCCATCGGCAGCAACTGCGCTCCCCGCATTAAAGCCGAACCAGCCAAACCACAACAAACCAGTACCCAACATCATGAACGGTAAATTATGGGGAGGCTTTATTTCTTTCGGATAACCTTTTCGTTTCCCCACAAGCATTATTAATGCAGCACCAGATGCACCAGAACAAATGTGAACCACAGTTCCACCTGCAAAATCTAATGAACCGAGCTTTAATAGCCATCCATCAGAAGCCCACACCCAATGTGCCATAGGTGCATAAACAGCCCCCGTCCACAAAAGGACTAATAGTAGCCAGCCATTAAATTTAAACCGTTCTGCAAAGGTACCCGTCATCAGTGCAGGGGTAATAATAGCAAACATACATTGAAATATCATGAAAGTTAAATGAGGTACTGACGTTGCGTAAAGATCACTCGGTGCTTGTCCTACCGCTCCTGCCCCCAATCCACACCACTGGAGACCACCAATAAACCACGACCCCGGTGCGAAAGACAAGCTATACCCCCAAAGTACCCATTGCACACTTACGATGCACATAACAATAAAGCTCAACCACATCGTATTTACCATATTTTTCGCCCTTACCATCCCCCCGTAAAACAAGGCAAGGCCAGGCGTCATAATCAAAACCAGTGCTGCCGATGTGAGCAACCATGCATTATTTCCCTTATCGATTTCCGGTGCATCAGCTGCCAACGCATTCGATGCAAATAGCATTATCATCGACAATGCAATAATCGATGAAATACCTAAAAAGGCTCCCTTTCTCATAAACCTCTCCTTTTTAAAGTTATAAATTAACTCCTCACCGCAAAACCATATACAATACGATACCATGAAACTCACCGGATGAAACAAACACTTCATAAAGTCTGAATTATTTCACCCTACCACCCCCTTTCTTTAAAAAACTTAGTTTTCGTAAGGTCTAAGCTTTATTTCCCACAAGTAACCAGCCAGACTATCCATGTCTTTTTGCAGAAAGAGAGAAGGCTCTTTTTCCTTCATTCTGTCAATGATGCTCTTGCATCTCCGTTTTGAGTATAATAACGAAACGTCTGTTATTTTTAATGGATTATGACAAGGTACGCAGTTGTTTATATATACACCTTCAGTAAAATCGGTAACATCTTTTTTCGAAATCTCTTTGAGTGACTCAAACTCGGCAAGTTTTCCTCTATCAATTTCACCTTTTTGATATTTTTTAAATAAATCAATTACTTTCTGTTCGTCCTGCGTAAATCTTTCTTCCTTCTCCATTTGCATCCTGTTAAATACATGCAGTATATCCTCCTCAACCCAATTTTTATGAGAAAATATATATTCCAATATATGACATTGACCACACCTCTTGTTCAAGGTTGCTTCCATGCTTTCTTCGGAATGTATTACCGATTTTAAAATTCCCTTATCATCTTTGTTGGCCGAAATTAACAACTTGGCATCTGTGGGAGAACTTATGATCGTTATACCATCGGCCAAGGCAATATAAGGCATAAGACCAAAAAAGCTTTTCTCCCTTCCTATTTCAATCTCGGTATTATTCGTATAATAAAAAATACGCTTGCTTATTTGGTCATAAACTACTTCTTTTGGCAGCAAATACAGTGTTTCTTTATATCTCTTATGATTGATAATATTCCTGGCACCTTCATCAAGCACTACTCGGATATAAACTCGCTTGTCTTTGATAATTAACGATTCCCTCCGCACAATACTATCCTTAACGGCAGTTTCTTGATCTTTTTTTTCAGAAATCCCGTTAATTACATAATTCTGAGAAAATACAGGAAAGGGCAACAACCCAGAAATAAGCACCGGCACCATAATTCCAAGATAAAAATACAGTTTATGATTATGCATAATTGAACTTATAAACGCTTACCACTGTAAGCGTGTCAGAAAAATCACAGGATAAACGAGAATGCCTCCATCGCAAATCAGCGACAAACAACAGTTATAAATATAACTCTGTACATCGCTGCCCTAACAGATGATGTATGACACTGTTGCAGACTATTAGTCAGCACAAGGATAAATTACTTATAAAGTTCCATATCCCACGAGGAACGGTTCGCACAAAATATACCAAACAAAAATTTATATACAACACAACCCAACAACAACATGACAACAAACGAATTACAACTTATTTTAATTTTGAAATATAAATTTGCACAAAATTTGCTAACCTAATAATGATGGTCGATTTAAACCAACATCACAACTCAGTGGCACAACAGATTTTTGTCTTTTTATGTCCTGCAACCACAGGAAAGACCCAGGAAATGACAAAATTTTCCCCAGAAAAGACTTTTTTCCAGAGAAAAGGTATTTTGAGTTTGAAACGAAATCAGTACCTAAGTAATATGGTTAAAAAAGAATTAAAAATAGGGAAAGATACCAGGAGAGAGCAAAAAACTTATTTATCATCACTAAAATAAAAGAAAAAACAAACAAGTTCTTTTTTGGAAAGGATTTCTGAATTTTTGGGGTAATTATACAATTCTATTCATAGTTTTGCAATATCTCAATAGTCCCCAAATCATATCCCAGGATAACAGCTTGTACCATGTTCATAAATATCTATTCCGGAACGTTCGATATTGACAGGTACCCGTAACCCTAGTAGGCGCTTCATAACAAAGAAAAACAAAAAACCTACAGAAAAACACCATGCTATCAATGTAACACAGGCTATAAACTGTGCTAATAATTGCCAGCCTGAACCCGTAATCAGACCTTTTACACCACCATACGTCCCGTCAGAAAAGATCCCCACTGAAAGTAAACCCCAAAGGCCATTTGCCCCATGAACCGAAATAGCACCCACCGGGTCATCAATCTTCAACCTGGTTTCAATAGTATGCAAGGAAAACCTTGTGATTAAGCTAGCAACAACGCCTATGATAATTGCTGCCCAGTGCGGAACATATGCTCCGGAGGCTGTAATTGCAACGCAGCCTGCCAATGCACCATTACAGGTCATAATAACATCCGACTTTTTTGTCTTGCAAAATGAAAAATAAAGGAGAGTTATAGAACCTGCCGCTGCCGAGAGAAAAGTATTTACCGCAATAATCGATACGCGAAGATCCGTAACTGCAAGCGTACTCCCCGCATTAAAGCCAAACCATCCAAAGATCAAGGTAAGTGTTCCTATTACAATATAGAGCAGGTTATGGCCGTGAATCACATTAGGACTGCCGTCAGGGTTATATTTTCCATACCTCGGCCCTACCATCCACGCAGCAACGAATGCAATCAAACCGCCAACTCCATGCACTATCCCTGAACCGGCAAAATCTCTGGCCCCCACACCAAATGGTAGCAACTCCAGCCAACCCTTACCCCACATCCAGTGGCCAAATACGGGATAAAATACGCCACACAAAAAGATGCTGTGAATTACATGCACATGAAATTTCAATCTCTCTGCTACAGCACCCGTAACGATTGTACAGGCAGTTGCAGCAAACATAATCTGGAACATCCAAAGTACCGAGGTAGACACATCGTAGGAATCCCCAAGCAGCAGGAATCCGCTGTAACCAATGAATTGATTTCCATCCATGAGTCCCGGGGCTAACCGTGAACCACCAAACATAAGACCAAAGCCAAAGAGCCAAAAAACAAATGCACCAACACAAAAATCTATAAAACTCATGGCCAGGTAATTGAGTGTATTCTTCTTTTGAATAAAACCTGCGCCAAGGAACGTAAACCCCGCTTGCATATTAAAAACTAAAAAGGCACTCAGCAACGTCCATGCGAAGTTTACCGAAAATTTTAATCCCTGTATACTTTCTGAATAGGTATTAGCACCATTTGGATCCCCGGCAAATACATCGATGACATGGAAAACCAGCAGACCACACAGCAGGACGAATATAAAAGTATGAATTTTCAATTTTCTACTTTCTTGAAAACTGCTGATATTGTCCCGGCAAAAGCGGGACAATACCAGCAACACAACGTTGAACTTCTGACACGACATTTAGATTGCCGCCTCACCAGACTCTTTTGTACGGATGCGATATACGTTCTCTACGTTGAAAACGAATATCTTTCCATCCCCAATACTTCCAGTCTGGGATTCGTTGATGATCGTATTAACAATTTTATCCACATCGGTATCCTTAACAGTAATCTCGATTTTAATCTTTGATAAGAGATCTACACGGTATCTTCTTCCACGCCATACTTCACTGATACCTTTTTGACTACCGTGCCCTTTTACTTCGGTAACAGTCATCCCCGGATAACCCAACTCGGTCAAAGCATCTCGGACGATGTTAAATTTCTCCGGTCTAATTATAGCCTCGATCTTTTTCATGAAAAAAAACCTCCATCCATTCAAATATCTTCCAATTACAGTAAAGTCACAAATGCAGTCTATTACCTCATTTTGTCTTGTTTTTTTCCGTCTTTAGCCTTGCATACACCCATCGGCCAAGTTTTTCCGAATAAATCTTTTCTCTCTCCCTATCCTTGCTTAGGGCTTCTTCAAGCAGAGATATCTGTGCTCTTTCCTGCGCCAAATCAATCGCTGCTTCACCTGTCAGAGGCGTAAGGAACTCTTCTTCAACTGGATAACATGGAGAACCGTGAATATGCACATCAACACCTTCTGCCTCAGTAAGTTCTGAAACTCTTATACCCATGGTATATTTCAACGAGAAGAATACAGCAGCGCCCCAGGCAAATGCCCATGCTATGGCAACAATTGCCCCAATAAACTGAGCGAGCAACTGCCACCCGGAACCCATTATTAAGCCGGTTACTCCCTGATAAGTACCGTCGGCAAAGATACCAATAGCCAGCATACCCCAGATACCATTAGCCGCATGGACGGCTACAGCGCCAAGTGGGTCGTCAACTTTAAACACAAACTCAACCAGCCAAAATGCGCCCCTCATGATCAAACCGGAAAGAAGTCCGATAACGGCAGCTGACCAGGGAGCAACATAAGCACATGGAGCGGTAATGGCAACCAGGCCTGCAAGCGCACCGTTACAAATGAAAGGCACGTCAATATAGCCGGTCATTGCCCATTGAACAAAGAGCATTATGGAAGCACCCGTAGCAGCTGCAATAAAGGTATTCGTTGCGACTACAGATATGCGCAAATCAGTCGCAGCAAGCGTACTCCCGGCATTGAAACCAAACCAGCCAAAGGCAAGCACCAAGGTCCCTATCACCACATAAACAAGATTATGACCCGGAATGGCATTCGGCGTTCCATCGGGGTTGTACTTTCCTTTTCTAGGTCCTAATACCCATGCTCCGACAAACGCCACAATTCCACCAATGGTGTGGACACAAGCGCATCCTGCAAAGTCTTTTACTCCTGCACCGATCGGAAGCATGCTTAACCATCCACCACCCCACACCCAATGTCCATATATTGGATAAATTAAGCCACACATCAGGAAACTATATATGATGTATGGTACAAATTTCATCCTTTCAGCCACGGCACCTGCAATAATTGAAACTGTCTTGGTAGCAAACACCATCTGGAAGAGCCAGAACATAATGGTTTGGACATCATATGACCTCCCACTAAGGAAAAACCCATCCCAGCCGATAAAAGAATTACCATACTCAAGTCCCGGCAGCAGTTTAGAACCCCCAAACATCAGGGCAAATCCGAAAAGGTAGAATACTACCGCACCGAACGTGGAATCGATAAAACAATGTGCCATATAACCCAGCATGTTCTTTTGCCTTAAAAATCCACCTAAAAAGGCAAATCCCGATTGCATGCTGAAGACCAAAAAAGCCCCCACCAATGTCCAGGTAAAATTAACAGCATATTTCAATCCGTCAATACTATCTGTATAAGTTGCTGAACCATTTGGGTCGCTTGCCTCAACAATCCCCAATCCGAATGTAAATATTCCTAAAATTATAACCAATAACCACATACTTATCATTATTTTATTATTAGTAACAAATTTCATAGATTTCGCCCCTCTCCTCGCAAAATACTACCTTTTATCCAAATTAATTACAACAAATTAAATAATTTTTCTATTTTATATTATGTCCACCTCCTTCCGTAAACTTTTACACAAAATGATATTCAAAAAAGCTAAAATATTTAACCAAACTAATCTAATAGAAGCAATTATTATTCCCATCGTGATTTACAAAAATTTGTAAGGTATTTTATGCCACATTTTGCTATTTCTATATTCTTTGTCAACAAAGAGATATAATTCATTTTCAACTGGAACAATAATGGCATCGGCATCCTGTAGTGAAGATATTGGCATAATTTGCCATTCTTCACTATATTCTTCATCCTTTTCTATAATCTCTGTGTAAAATAGGATTTACAAACTGATTTTAAATCACAAACAAAAAAAACACCTATTGGCTTATTTCAGCCATAGCGAAAAAAATTACTCTCTAAAAACTTTTTTAAATTTTTCATTCACAAATAGCCTAATTTCTGGTAATAATAATAAAGCGTCGGTGTTGGGGAAAAGCCTTGGTAGTAATCGGCTCAGTTTTGGGCTTATCTGAGCAGCTTCGGCACCGGCGCACTTCCTATTTGTTATTATGACCACCACTGAAATCGAAAAAATAGACCGACAGGCCATCGAAAAAATTGTCGATGGATGCCATAAGATAAAAAAAGAAATTGCAAAGGTCATCGTAGGGCAGGAAGAGGTAATCGATTATCTCCTCATTGCCCTCTTTTGCAAAGGGCACTGTCTCTTTGTGGGAGTACCGGGACTCGCAAAGACACTGCTGGTAAGCACCCTTGCAGATGTTTTAAACCTAAAATTTAACCGCATCCAATTTACTCCCGATCTTATGCCAGCAGATATTACTGGCACTGACATCTTAGAACAAGACCATGCCACGGGAAAAAGATTTTTTAAATTTATCAAAGGCCCGATCTTCTCCAATATTCTCCTTGCCGATGAAATCAACCGTACGCCTCCGAAAACACAAGCAGCGCTGCTTCAATCAATGCAAGAATACAAGGTTACCGCTAGCGGAACCACCTATGCGCTCAATCTTCCTTTTATTGTATTCGCTACGCAAAATCCCATCGAGCAGGAAGGCACATATCCCTTACCAGAGGCACAATTGGACCGATTCATGTTCCAAATCGATGTCAAGTATCCCTCCAAAGAAGAGGAAATCGAAATTGTACGAAATACAACATCTCTTTTTAAACCAACAGTTGCAAAAATTTTCAATCCCGAGGAAATAACGGGCCTTCAGGACCTGGTAACAAGGGTACCTGTAGCCGATTATGTGCTTGAATATGCCATAAGATTAGTTCGGGCTTCGAGGCCAACTGACCTCAATGCACCCGACTTTGTTAAAAAATGGATTAGTTGGGGGGCGGGACCCCGCGCTTCTCAATATCTCATCCTTGGAGGCAAGGCACGTGCATTACTCGACGGCAGATATGCAGCCACTTGCAACGACGTTCGGGCAATTGCCAAACCTATACTGCAACACCGTATCATCACGAATTTCAATGCAGAGGCAGAAGGAAAAACATCCTCGCACATCATTGACCAATTACTCGACACCATAAAAGAACACCCATAATATACACGAATTAAAAAAACAAACAGATGTAGTCCCCAAAATTCATACTTATTTTAAGGCAAATTAACTCTATGCCAGAAAACCCCTTCGACCCAGTAACCCTCTCAAAGATAACCAACATGGAATTACGCGCAAAACTTCTGGTAGATGGAGTTTTGACTGGTATTCATAAAAGCCCCTACAAAGGTTCCAGTATCGAATTTCTCGAACACAAAGAATACTCACCGGGAAATGAGGTAAAACATATTGATTGGAAGGTACTGGCAAAGACAGACAAATATTATATCAAACAGTTTGAAGAAGAAACGAACCTCAAATGTTATATTTTTATTGACAGTAGCGGATCAATGGGATACAAATCAACGGGTATCAGCAAATTTGAATACGCTGCAACCCTTACAGCTTCTTTGGCCTATTTATTATTAAAACAATCCGACCTAGTCGGGCTGATCAGCTTTAGCGACAAGGTACTGCAATACATACCGCCGAGGTCTCGACTCACACACTTGCATGTCCTGCTGAATGCACTCACAGAATTAAAGACTGCCGGTAAATCAAATGCCAGTGCCATATTAAACGAATTCGTCGAAAAGATTGGTCGCCGTTCTTTAATCATTATCATATCTGATTTTTTTGACAATACAAAAAAAATACTCCATCAGTTGAAATATTTTCAGTTCAAGAAAAATGAGATTATCTTGTTCCATATACTCGATCCATATGAGTTGACATTCCCTTTCGAAACAATAACGTTTTTTGAATCTATGGAAGATGAAAGGCGTGTCCTGGCAGATCCTCAGTCTATTAAAGAAAGATATCTTTCTGAGATCAACCGCTTTCTCGAACAATTCAAACAATCCTGCTTTGAAAACCACATAGCTTACTGGCTCATTGATACTTCAACTCCGCTGGATCAGGCATTAATCAAGTTTCTCGCAAGAAGAGAAAGTACCAGCGCCCACCCCCCGAGAGTCGATGAGAAGTAATCTCTATTATCAACAGCCCAAAACCTTTGTTTCTTTTGAATAGTAGTTCAGCGATTTTATATAAAGTCAAAAGTAAAAAATCAAAATGCAAAATGACAAATCAAAATTCAAAGATAAGTTCACAACTGGAAAATAATAATTGCTAACACATTAGCTTTCAGTATACTTACTTTAAAAGACTGGGTAATTTTTCATTTTGACATGTATTTTTAATTTTTTATCTTTGTTTTTGATTTTTTATAAATATGATCTCCTTTCTTAATCCCCTTTTGTTACTGGGTATCCTGGGCGCAAGCATCCCCATCATTATCCATCTCATAAACAGGAAAAAGGCAATATCGCATAAATTTGCTGCCATTGATTTTATATTAGAAACCAACAAACGTATCTATGTAAAATTCAAACTTCGTCAATTGATCCTTTTAATCCTCAGGGCTTCTCTGCTTGTTTTCCTTGCCATGGCCCTTGCCAAGCCCTTTATAAAGGGCTTTGGCGGTGGAGCTGCAGAAAAAAACATCCCTACAAGCAACATCATTATCATAGACGACTCTTACAGTATGCAGTATTCAGACCGCCATGAGTCATTTTTCGTATCTGCAAAAACTGCCGCAAAGAAGATCATAGATACCCTAACGAAAGACGATGATGCCGCGATAATTACCTGTTCCAGTATAGCATCACACGTCCTGCCAGAACTCGACTATGACAAAAAACATCTTTTAAACTTCGTAGAGCAAGTGCAACCCAGTTTTACGACCACTCAGATTGCACCTGCACTTGATGCGGCAATCGAAATTTTAACAAGTGCAAAGTCACCTGTGAAAAGAATATTTTTGCTTACGGATATGACACGAAACGGCTGGGATCCTAATTGGTTCAAGAGCGCGCAAGAAAAATTACGAAGATACGTGTCCAGAATTCACATCGTGGACATGTCGGAAGGTAAAACACTCAAAAACATCGCCATTACCCAAGTTGAAACACAACTTGACATATTAGAAAAGAATGCAGAAGGCCATATCAAGGTAACCGTATCCAATTTTTTACCCACCCGTGCTAAAGACCTCCTGGCACAAGTGTTTATTGATGGGGAAAAAGCAACTCAAGGATTTTTCAATATCGAAGCCAACACATCAGAAACGAAGGATTTTTTCTTTAACGTAGAAAAAGGGAAAGACCATGTAGGTTGGATTGAGATTTCTGGGGACAATTTAAATGTAGACAATAAACGATATTTCACAATAAATAAGTCGCACAAATTAGATGCCCTGCTGATTGACGGCGATCCCAGGACAATTATTTACGAAAGTGAAACATTTTATCTTGAAAAGGCATTAAACCCTGGCCGTGAACACGCATCCCCGATCAAACCGGTGATATGTTCTATACACGAAGTGAATAACTTTACCTTTACCGATTTCAATATTATCTTTTTGTGCAACGTCGAAACCTTACCGTTTGAAAAGATCCATGAGCTTGAGAAGTTCGTACAAGAGGGGGGATCGGTAATTTTTACCCTTGGCAATAAGGTGGATGCCAATTACTACAATAACTCGTTCGGCGCCCTCCTGCCTCATCGACTTCACGCTACGAGGACTTTTTCCAGTAACAGTCCACTATCGGAAGAACAACCCCTTCATCTAAAGACGACTGAACCAATACACCCGGTTATAAACATCCTTTCCGAAACCCAAATGAACACATTGTCTTTGGTAAAATTTTATCGGATATTTTATGTTGATCCAACACCCTTAGGAAATTGCAGGGCCATACTTTCCTTTTCCGATGGTACCCCTGCCCTTATTGAACGGCAAGTCGAACGAGGAAAGACTGCGCTCTTTACGTCATCGATTGATAGAGATTGGACGGACCTCCCCGTAAAGCCCTTTTTCCTCCCTCTCATGCAACAACTGTGTAGATATGTATCGGGAAGTTTAACAGAAGAGATACAAAAAGAAATCCTGGTTAAACACGATTGGCAATTCCCTTGCCCCTACGATATTAATACCATAGAAATAACCAATCCCGAAGGAACAAAAACCGTCCTGCAACCACAATTCATTAATAACGAAAATTCTTTTTTATACAACGAGACCAATATCCCGGGGATTTACGCTGTTACTGTGAATGGGAAGCCACATCCACAATTACCCCAAATATTTCCCGTGAATGTAGATGCTACCGAATCCAACCTGGACAAAATAGATCAAAAAGAGATTACAGCCCTCATGGGTGGTACAAACCTTACGATAACAACCTCCCATATCGATGAAGGTCGCGACGTACTCCTGGGAGAAGCCAAAAAGACCCTTTGGGGCCCCATCCTCTTTCTCACCCTTTGCATCCTCTTCATCGAATCATTTATTTCCAGAAAATAATTCACCTGCAAAGATTATCTCCTTTTTTCAGAAGATGATAAGAAGCACGAAATTATTGATGGGGAACACTTCATGACACCTTCACCGTCAACAAAGCGTCAAAGATTTTCCGGAAGGGTTTTTCAGGATTCTCAGCAAAGAACGGTTTGAGCAAAAGTACGGTTCTGTATCGTTCTAAAATGACATCCGGCAAAAAACAAGAAAAACTTTCAGTTCTATACAGAGGCAGAGTTTATAGCAGCCATTACGCAGCACATCCCGGAAAAAACATTTCAGATGATGTGTAATTACGATTGGTATTCAAACAAATCTTGCGGTTGCGCAAAAAAAGAGCAATCTCACACCACCTGTCTGCGTGCGATGCACAGGCAGATAGTTTTCCAGGTTATGATGAATCCTGTATCATGACAAACTGAACTATATGGTTTATACCTTTAATATTGCAGGAAACAGGGATAGCCTGTCCATTCCCCGTCAAATTCTTGTGAAAAATCAGGTAATTTGCCGCAAACTACCCAACCTCTTGTCATTCTCCTATAAATTCATATCATTCTTTCTTTTTTCTGATCTTTAATTTAACTAAAAGAGTAAATACACTTACAATCTTCTTCTTTTTTATTTAGTTTTGCCTCATAATGAAAAAAACAATTTCCTATCATCTCATCTTGCGTTACACGTTCCCGCTTGTTTTGTTAGGTATGACATAAACACACTTATATGACGTCACATTTATGTACCACATCACACTTTTGCATCTCCCTTGAATGCATCTATCACTAATTTATAGCAGTTTTACTGCTTTCATACATCGTTAAAATTCAAAGCATTGCAAACAATTCAGTAAAATATTTACATTTTGCTGTGTTTTGGTGTTTTTTTTGCTAAATTCTGACATTCGGAACATTTCGATAAAGGTAAACCTTGAGCGACCAAAGGAAAAAATTGGTCTTTTGTAGAGACACATTGCAATGCAGCACCTCTACAAGCTATAAAAAAGTTAGAATGGATCTTACTTAGTGGCGGAAAAGAAGGTAATGATTTATGAATGCATGACCGGGTGTAATACGCACCTTAATTTTACTCAAGCAAGTAAAGGAAAGAACGAGGTGATTGTTTATGAAAAAAATATTTATTCTGTCTAAAGTATTGCGAAGCATTACTACTGCTTTTACTTTCATGTTTAAATTCCGCTCACGCTGCCCCACCTGTACATCGGAGTTGGGATAATGCGAACACAATCATTTCTCATGGGAGACTTACTGAGGTGCAGGTTTCTCTCAATGCCGTTCGATATCTTGGTAATGTCGATCTGAGGATTGTTCCGGAAATCGATCCCTATGTAGATATAAGTCCGTTAACCCTCTCCAAAGCAGATGACATCGTCCCAATTCTAGATCGACAAACACCTCAAGTTGCCGCGAATGGCGGTGGACGAAACCGGCAGAGGTATTTACGAAGACAAGGCGCTCAAGAACCTGTATGCGACCGAAAACGTTTATAATATGATAAAGCACGAAAAGACCGTCGGCATCATTCGCGACAGCACCGAAGACGATTACTTCGAGGTCGTCGAGCCAGTCGGGGTAATAGCGGCCATCACACCAGTGACCAATCCTACTTCAACAACATTGTTCAAGAGCATCATCGCTGTGAAGTCCTGCAACCCGATCATTTTCGCCTTTCATCGCTGCGCGCACAACTGTAGTCAGCACGCGGCCGAAATCGTGCGCAACGCAGCCGTCCGCGAAGGTGCGCCCGCGCACTGCATCCAGTGGATCGAAACGCCATCCCGCAAGGCGATCACCGCGCTTCTGACCCATCCTAAAGTCGCCATGATTCTCGCAACCGGCGGGGCATCGCTCGTCAACGCCGCCTACAGCAGCGACAAGCCAGCCATCGGTGTCGGTCCCGGAAATACCCCCTGCTACATTGATAAGACAGCCGATCTGCGGCGGACAGTCACCGACCTAGTCTTGAGCAAGACCTTCGATAACGGGATGATCTGCTCCTCGGAGCAATCCCTGGTGGTCGATCGTGCAATCAGCGACGAGGTGGTCAGCCTGCTGCGCAGCATGGGGTGCTACTTTCTCAACCCGGACGAGGTACAGAAACTGTCAGCCGTCGCCATTGGTAGAACGAAGGCGATCAACCCTGACATTATCGGGCAGCCTGCCGAGAAGATCGCCGAGATGGCCGGACTCTCGGTACCGAAGGAAACGAAGATCCTGATCGCACCACTCGACGGTGTTGGCCCCGCATATCCGCTCTCGGGAAAGAAGCTGAGCCCGATTCTCTCACTTTATCTCGCCCGAAATCAGCAAGAGGCGATCGAACGCTGCGAGCAGATCATTGCTCACGGTGAACTGGGGCACACGGCCGTCATTCACAGCGAAGATGCCAACGCCATTCGCGTGTTCAGCAACCGTGTCCGCACCACCCGCCTGTTGGCCAACTCGTCTTCGAGCCATGGCGGTCCCGGCGATCTGTACAACACCTATGTTCCCTCACTGACGTTTGCTGTGGTCGGGTTGCCTCCCATCGTGCCGCAGCCAAACGTCAGTGCGCGCGATCTCATCAACGTCAAGCGAGTGGCCAGGCGGAAGCTGAGGCTGCGCTGGTTCAAGATGCCCCCCGAAATCTATTTCGAACCAGGTTCACTGAGATTTCTTGCACGACTTCCGGGAAAACGGGCATTCGTCGTCGCGGCCAATTCGGCCGTTCACTCCGGGATCATCGCGCGAGCGTTAAGCTTCCTCAAAAGTGCCGGCATCGCGACTCGAGTCTTCCAGGGAATCGAGGCCGACCCCGAACCTGGCGTGGTCTCACGCGGCGCAGAAGACATGGCCAGCTTTCACCCCGACACCATCGTTGCTGTCGGTGGCGGCGGTCTGCGATCTACTGTCAATGCTCGACGTTCCGTCGACGCTGAAAGACATGGATATCGCGAGTGAGGAGCTGAACGCCCATCTTGTGCATCTTTCTGAGACTGCCTTTGCCGACCGGTGCACGGTGACCAACCCGCGAACGCCACTGGTCACCGAGTTGCGAGAACTCCTTTTGCGGGCGCATGACGGTGAACTCCCCGGACGCGCTCACAGACTGTGCCAAATGAAACTGTTCTTTGACAAAAAAGTTTGAAAAAGAAACCCTAGCAGGCACTATTTTTCAAAAGCGAGTTGTTTCAAGCTGAAATAATATGATAAGTGACTATCGATATCACA